>DASVED010000033.1:0-7293 GCA_036380775.1 Actinomycetes bacterium | reverse complement strand
GGCCGGATACGTCGCCGGAGCTCGTGCCATCGACCCGGGCATCGACGTCCTCGTCGACTATGTGAGCACGCCACCCGACTTCAACGGGTTCATCGACGTGGCAGGGGGTGAACGGACCGCCCGAGAGATGTACCAGGCAGGCGCCGATGTCGTGTTCGCCGCCGCCGGACAGTCGGGGCTCGGTGTCTTCGAGGCGGCCGCAGCCCTCTCCGGACCGCGTCTGGGACATCTCTGGGCCATCGGGGTCGACACCGACCAGCACGAGACCGTCCAGTGGCTCCCGGGGATGGTGGACCCGGCTCGCTGGCAGCGCCACATCCTGACGTCCGTCGTGAAGCCGCTGGACAGCAGCGTCTACGGCGTCGTGGCCGACCATGCCCGCGGCCGGTTGCGCCCCGGAGTGCGGAAGGCCGGGCTTGCTGACGGGGCGCTCGAGCTCGCCTGGAGTGGCGGCTACCTGGACGCCGTCCGTCCGCGCCTCGAGGAGATGCGTCGCGGGATCGTCGCCGGGGACGTCATCGTTCCCCACGTCCCCTAGCCTTCCCCACCGCCGGAGCCGTCCCGGATGTCACCCCATGTGCGTGACGAGCCGGCCGAGACACTCGATCTCGACGACGACCTCGTCGCCGGCTGTCAGGAAGCGCGGCGGCCTCATCGCCATCCCGACCCCCGGGGGTGTGCCGGTCGCGATGCAGTCACCCGGCTCCAGCGTCATGGTCTGGCTGATGATGCTGATCAGGTCAGCGACGCCGAACACCATCTGCCCGGTGGTGGAGCTCTGCACCCTGTCGCCGTTCACGGTGCAGGAGATCGAGAGGTCTTGCGGGTCGGCGATCTCGTCGGCGGTGACCAGCCACGGGCCCATCGGCAGGAACCCGTCGATGGCCTTCCCTCGTGTCCACTGCCCACCGCTGCGTTGCAGGTCGCGCGCCGACAGGTCGTTCATGCAGGTGTAACCCGCGACGTGGTCGAGCGCATCCGAGACGTCCACCCGGTGTGCGCGGCGGCTGATCACGACGCCCAGCTCGGCTTCCCAGTCCGCCTCACCGGTGGCCGGCGGGATCTCCACGGTGGCCCCGTCCGCGACGACCGAGTTGGCGTACTTCGCGAAGAGCACCGGTTCGGTGGGCACGGCCTTGCCGGTCTCCGCCGCGTGGTCGCGGTAGTTCAGGCCGACGCAGACGATCTTCCCCGGCCGTGGCACCGGCGCCAGCAGCCGTACGTCGGACAGCGGCCGCGCCGCTGACTCGTGAGCCGGCGCGCCGCCCAGCCAGGCGACCAGGTCGGCACCCATGGGCACCACCTTGTCGCCGGCCACCCGGCCGAACCCGCCCTCGAAGGACACCAGGCGCACGCGTACTCCTCTCTCGTGGAGCTCCAGACTCCCCCGGGCACACGACTGGCGCCGGCCCGGAGGGGGCGAGCCGACGCCAGTCGCGTATATGGGGGACTACAGGTTGCCGGGCTCCGCCTCGAGGCCGAGCGCCTCCTGCGCCTCGGTCAGGCAGGAGAAGTCAGCATGCTCCTTCCAGTCGAAGTCCTCGGGCACGTTCCCGTTGGCGATCATGTCCTGGTTCCACTGCTCGAACGCTTCGAGCGGTGCGCCGCCGGTCAGCGACCAGTTGTACTCCATCTCGACCTGCCATTCCTCGAGGTCGCCCTCGGTGGGAGACAGGTCGTACTTCTCCTCGGCAAGGGCCACGGCCGCGTCCTGGTTGTCCGTGAAGTCCTCGCCCTCGGACGCCCACTGCTTGGCCGCGATCCGGCCCTGGAGGTAGGCGCACACCGCGTCCTTGTTCTTCTCCATCGTCTCGCTCTTGACGACCCACACCTCCTGGGGGACGTCCTTATACTCCTGGTAGATCATCTCGCCGTTGGCCTCGTCGAGGGGCAGCAGGTGACGCGGCTGCAGCACGGCGACGTCGAGCTGCCCGCCGATCAGCGCCTGCAGGCGGTCGTCCGAGCCACCCTCGACCTGCACCCACTCCATCGACTCCGGGTCCACGCCCATGTCCTCGAGGATCTTCTCGCCGACCGTGATGTTGCGGTCGCCGGCCGGCCCGCCGCTGATCTTCAGGCCCTCGAGGTTGTCCTTGTCGACACCCTCGCGGATGCCGAGGAACCAGGCCTCGGTGTCCTTCTCGACGCCGACGATCTTCATCGGGACGCTGCCCTCGGCCAGCGCCGACCAGATCACGTCGCTCTCGCCTTGTGCGATCCACACGCTGCCGCCGACCAGGCCGGCGATGTACTCGTCCGACGCCACGACCTCGGCCGGCTTGGTGAAGCCGAGCTCCGGCCAGTACTTGTCGTCGGCGATCATCCATGCCAGCTGGTTCATGAAGTCGTCGTTGTCGATCGCCAGCTTCACCTGGTCGAGGCTCAGGCCGTCACTGCTGTCGCCCTTGCCGGAGTCCGTGCCGGTGTCGTCCCCGTCGTCGCCTCCGCACGCCGCGAGAGTCAACGCCGCCGCCAGCATCAGTGCCGGCAGTCTGAACTTCTTCATCCTGGTCCCTTTCATCGAAGAACTGCTGCACCTGCATCTGACTCCCGCGCCCGCCCCCTAGGCCCTCCAGGCCGAGACCTTGCGTTCCAACAGCTGGCTCAGGCCGACCACGGCGACGCAGAAGAACAGGAAGATCATCAACATGCCGTACGTCCTTGCGCTGTTGAACTCCTTCTGAGCCAACGTGATGATGTAGCCGATGCCGTTCGACGCCGTGAACAGCTCGCCGATGAACAGCCCGATCAGCCCTCGCGAGACGCCCATCCGGATGCCGGTCGCGACGAACGGCACCGTCGACGGCAGGACCACCGACCGGAACAGCCGTAGGCGGCTTGCGCCGAAGGACCGGGCCGCGTTGAGAAGGGAGTTGTCGACGGTCTTGACGCCCTCCATCACGACGACCATCGTCGCGGGAACCGCGGACAGGACGATGATGACGACCCGTGCCGTGTCGTTGATGCCCACCCAGAGCAGGATCAGCGGCATGAGGATCAGCCTGGGAGTCGTGTAGACGGCCCAGACGTACGGCGCGAGGATGCGGTCGACGATCCGGATACCCCCGACGAACAGCCCGAGCGGCACGGCGATCACGATCGAGATCACCAGACCGACGACGTAGATCCAGGCGCTGATGGCGAGGTTGCTCCAGAGGATGCCCTCGTCGCTCATCTCCTTGAGCTCGCGGAAGACGTCGGTGACCGATGGCAGGAAGAGCTGCGGGATGTCGCTGTAGACCGCGAGCAGCTGCCATGCCACGAAGAAGCACGTGATGTTGATGACGCCGACGATCCACCGCTGCTTGCGGCTGTAGACCCGCTTGCGGGACGTACGGAACGGCTTCACCTCTGGCGTGGTCGACGTGGTGACCCGGCCGGCGGTGCTCGTGGTCACACCGCCACCTCCTCGCGCCAGCGGCTCGCGTAGGCCTCGAGCCGGCGGGAGAGACTGATCAGGACCAGCGCGATGGCGATGAGCGTGCTGGCGAAGGCGAACATCCGGCCGGTGTTGAAGTTCCGCATCGACTGCATGACCTCGGTGCCGATGCCGCCGGACCCCACGGTCAGCTCGATCACCAGGAGCCCGACGAAGCCGCGGGAGATCCCATTGCGCACCCCGCTGGCGATGAAGGGAAGCGTGTACGGCGTGATGACCTTGGCGAACATCTCCAGGCGACCGGCGCCGAAGCTGCGGGCGGCATTGACGAGCGACTCGTCGACGGTCTGCACGCCTTCCTTGCAGCTGAGCAGGATCGGGACCACGGCGGACAGCACGACGAGCCAGATCTTCACCTCCATCCCGAATCCGAAGAAGACGATCATCAGCGGCGCCAGCGCAATGCGGGGCATGGCGAAGAACGCCCAGAGGTAGGGCGAGGTCAGCAGGTCGGCGGTCGGTGACATCCCGATCGCCAGGCCGAGCGGGATGCCGACCACCAGCGAGATGACCAGGCCGATGAACATGGCTCGCATGCTGTTGCTGACCGCCGGCCACAGCTCGCCCTCACGCCAGGCGGTCACGAACTCCTCCCCGACCTCACCCGGGCCCGGGAACAGGATCGGGTTCGGGTCGAAGACCACGATCAGCAGCTGCCACAGCCCGATGAACGCGGCGAAGCTGACGATGCCGGGGAGCACCCGCAGCACCAGGCGCAGCCAGAGCGGTCGCCCCTTCTTCACGAGAAGAGGCTCGGTGACCGTGGCTGTCGCCACTAGCTCTCCCTCGCTGCGGTCACCGTCTCGGCCTCGGCCTTCGCGGGCCGCTCGGTGGCGAGCAGGTCCCACACGTGGTCCCGCAGCGCTTGGAACTCGGGCAGCTGCCGGCTGGCGCGGCTGCGCGGACGCGGAAGGTCGACCGGCACGATCTCCTTGATCCGACCCGGCCGATTGGTTACGACGGCGATCCGGTCGGCCAGGGTCACGGCCTCGTCCACGCCGTGGGTGATGAAGATGATGGGCTGGCCGGTCTTGGCCACGATCTTGGTGAGCTCCTCCTGCATGAGCTCACGGGTCATGGCGTCGACGGCGGCGAACGGCTCGTCCATCAGCAGCAGCCGCGGCTCGGTCACCAGCGCCCGGGCCAGGCCGACGCGCTGTCGCATCCCGCCGGACAGCTCGCGGGGGTACGCCTTCTCGAACCCGGTCAGGCCGACCATCTCGATGTACTCCGCGATCTTGGTCTTCGTCCCGGAGTCGATGCGGTGCTGCATCTCGAGCCCGAAACGGACGTTGGACTCGACGGTTCGCCACGGCATCAGCGCGTAGTCCTGGAACACGACAGCGCGGTCCGGCCCGGGGCCGGTCACCGGCTTGCCGAAGACGCGCACCTCGCCGGCCGCGGCGGGCACCAGCCCGGCGACCACGTTGAGGAACGTGCTCTTGCCGCAGCCGCTGGGCCCCACGATGGCCAGGAACTCACCCTCGGCGACGTCCAGGGTGAAGTTCTCCAGCGCGATGAGCGTGCTCTTGTCCCGGGTCCGTTCGTAGGCGACCGCGACGTTGCGGGCCTCGACCGCCATCTCGCGACCTTCGCGTGGTGCACCCTGCATCGACTGCCGGCCTCCCTGCATCACGTGCGCCGAGCGGGACTCGCTCAATGCAATCGTTTGCCCAACGGTCAGTATCGAGCCTCCAGATCACGTGTCAAGGGTTTCGCACGGGTCAACCTCGGGCCGATGCCAATCTGACACCTGCTCGGGGCCGTCCTCACGGGAGCAGGTGCAGGCCGCCGTAGGAGATGCCGGCGACGATCACCCAGGACGCGAGACCGACGGCTGCGGCCCGCCTGCCGGTGACCGCGAGGGAGCGCAGATCGAGCGACGCGCCGAGGCTGAACAGCGCGGCGGCGAGCACGAGCGACCGGGCCGTCGTCGCCATGTCGAGGGCGGACGACGGGACGGCCCCGACGCTGCGCAGCGTGACCATCACGAGGAACGCGAGCACGAAGCCGGGAACGAGCGGCACCGGCGGCGTGTCGCCCGACTCGTTGCCTCGGGCGGCCCGTCGGGCAGCCAGCGAGGACGCGGTGACCATGGGCGCCAGCAGCAGGACGCGGACCAGCTTGACCAGCACTGCCGTGCTGAGCGCCACGGCGCTGACGCCGCCCGCGGTGGCGACGACCTGCCCGACGTCGTGCACGCTGGCACCGACCCAGAGCCCGAACTCGTGCTGCGACAGGCCCAACGGGCCGCGCAGCAACGGCATCACGAGGATCGCGAGGCTGCCGCAGACCGTCACCAGGGCGATGGCGGTGGCGACGTCCTCGTCGTCGTGGCGGCGCGTCCCGCTCATGGCCACGACGGCCGAGACGCCACAGATCGAGAACCCGGTTGCGATGAACAGCGCCATGGGCGCCGGCAGGCCGGCCAACCGGCCGAGCCAACGGGTGAGGAGGAAGGTGGCGAGCACGGTGACCACGACGAGCACGAGGGTCGGGATGCCCAGCTCGAGCACCTCGTCGACCGACAGCTCGAGGCCCAGCAGCACGATGCCCACCTGGAGCAGGCGCCGCCGGGCGAACGAGGTGCCGGCCTCGGCCCACCGCGGCAGCGGCCGCAGCGCGCGCACGACGACGCCCAGTAGGACAGCGGCCGTCAGCACGTTGAGGGCGTCGGCGAATGTGTGCAGGCCGAGCGCCGCGAGGGCACCGGCCGCGGCCACGACCAACCCGGGCAGCAGCCGGGTCCGCGCAGGGCGGTCGAGGGTCATCACAGCGTGCAATCGTATGCACGATTTGCCGGTACGACGGTCCGGTCGGTCACTAGGGTGCCCCCGTGCGAGCGCCGACCTTGCGGGACGTGGCAGAGGCCGCAGCCGTCCACGTGGCGACCGCCTCCCGGGCCCTGAACCCGCAGACCCGCTCGATGGTCAGTGCGGCCACCGCCGAGCGAGTGGTGCTGGCTGCCGCGGAGCTGGGTTACCGGCCGAACATCTACGCCCGCAGCCTCAAGACCGCCCGGTCGGACTCGGTGGGGCTGGTGATCCCGGACCTGATGAACCCACTGGTGCCACCCATGGTCCGGGGCGCGGAGGACGTCCTGGTCCCGGCGGGCTACAACCCCCTCGTCGCCAACACCGACAACGACCCGTCGCGCGAGCGCGCCCAGATCCAGTCCCTGCGCGCTCGTCAGGTCGAGGGCCTGATCGTGGCGACCGCGCGGCTGCAGCACCCGTACCTGGAGACCCTGCACGAGGGCGGCGTGCCGCTCGTCCTCGCCAACCGCCTCCTCGGAGCCGGGCAGATCCCGTCGGTGACGGCCGACAACGCCGTGGGCAGCGCGGCGGCGGTTGCCCACCTCGCTGCGCTCGGCCACACCCGCATCGCCCACGTGTCCGGCCCGCAAGAGCTCTCCACCGGCCTGGTCCGCCGCCGCGGCTACCTGCAGGGACTGCGCGATGCGGGACTGCCCGAGGACCCCCGCCTGGTGGTGGCCTGCGACGCGTGGACCGAGGAGGAGGGTGCCCGGGCGTTCGGGGCGCTGCTGGACGCGGGCATCGAGGTGACCGCGGTCGTGGCCGGCCACGACCGGGTCGCACTGGGCTGCTACGAGGCGCTCGCCGCCCGCGGGCTGTCCTGCCCGGAGGACATCAGCGTCGTCGGCTTCAACGACATGCCGTTCATGGACAAGATGCGTCCGGCCATGACGACCGTGCGGGTCGATCACTACCAGGTGGGGGCTGAGGCGGCCCGGCTGTTGCTCGACGCCTTGCGGGACCCGGGGCGGCCGGCCCGTGCCGTCCTGCTGCCGACGGTCCTCGTCGTCCGCGGCTCCACCGGACCCGTCAGCGCCC
>DASVED010000032.1:0-4049 GCA_036380775.1 Actinomycetes bacterium | reverse complement strand
GGCGCGCGTGCCGGCATCGTGCGCGTCGGCATCGCGTCCGCCCGCGGCGCCGTTGCCGGCGTACCACTCGGGTGGCGCGCCGACCGCGACCACGACGGCGCGTCGCCGGGCCTGCATCGGCAGCGCGTCGCGGTGCTCCTCGGTGTCGAGGACGACCACGTCGGCCGCCGCCAGCGCGGCGTCGTCGAGCCGGCGCAGGAGTCGCTGGCGCAGGCCGCTGCGCACGCCGCGGTCGGTGGCGGTGTCGCTCGCCCCGATCAGGTGGTCCAGGACGAGGGGTACGGAGGGGAAGAGCCGTCGCGCCAGCAGCACGTCGAAGTGCCCCAGGTAGCCGACCACCACGGCGTCCGGCCAGGTGTCGTCCCGCCGGAAGCGCCGCGACCGGCTCCACAGCCCCGCCCAGCACCGGCCGATCCGCCACGCCAGCCTCGGCAGCGCTGCCGGGTTGCGCAGCATGCCGACGCGCGCCGCGGTGGACAGGCCGAGGGGGACGTTGCACTCGCGGACCGTGCTGCCGCGCTCGCGCAGCCCGTCGCGCAGGACCGCCACGCGGGGGTGCGCCGCGGCGTCATAGGTGCCGAAGAACAGGAGGCGCATCGCCGCGAGAGCCTATCCTGGCTCGGTTCGTCCCATCCGTCCCACCAGCCCCATCGAGGTCACCCTCCATGCGCCGCCCCCTCCACCTGCTCGTCACCCTGGGACTCACGCTGGCCCTCGGGTCGGCCGGGTCGCTCTCCGGCGCGGCACTGCCCGCCGCCGCGGCCGACTGCCCGGCCCCCGGCGGCGCCGCGCTCCCGGTCGCCTCGGCCGCCGGCGACGTCGTGTTCCGTGGCGGCGGCTGGGGCCACGGCCTGGGCATGAGCCAGTACGGCGCGCAGGGTGCTGCGCGGCTCGGGTGCACGTACGGCCAGATCCTGCGCACCTACTACACCGGCACCGAGGTCCGGGCGGCCCCGATGCCCGACACCGTGCGGCTGCGGATGCTCGACGGTGGCTACCGGGTCGACGTCCTCGCCCACGGTGGCCCCCTGTCCTGGGTGCTCGAGGGCTGTGTCGGCCCCACCCCCACGGATCCCGCCGCCGCGGCGTGCCCCCCGCCGCAGCCGCAGGGCGCCACCTGGCAGCTCCGGGTGGACGACGGCACGTCGTCGCGGTACGTCCTCTACGACCTCGGGGTGGTGCCCAAGCGGGTCGTCTGGACGGGCGGCTCGCCCCAGCAGGTGCTGCGGCTCGACCAGCTCGGGACGGTCGCGCGGGTCACGACCTGGAAGGGCGCCTCGATCTACCTCGACCGCTGGCTGCGCTGGGACCGGACCCGCTTCACCCTCACCGGCGGCCTGCTCGACGCGGTGCAGACCATCGAGGCCTCCGCGGCCGGCACGGCGATGGACAAGTACCTGTGGGGGATCGCGGAGGTTCCCGCCTCCTTCCCGGTGGAGGCCCTGAAGGCGCAGGCGGTCGCTGCCCGCACGTACGCCGCGAAGCGTGCCGGGCGCGTGCTGATGCCCACCCCGGCCGACCAGAACTACACGGGCTGGAAGAAGGAGACCGAGGGGACCGACGGTGTGTGGGGTGCCCGGTGGAAGAGCGCCGTGGACGCGACCAGCGGCCAGGTCGTCGGCCTGGCCGGTGGCGGCGCCATGATCGACGCGTTCTACTCCTCGTCGATGGGCGGCCACACCGAGGACGAGCGCTACGTGTGGGGTGTCGAGGCGCCGTTCCTGCGGGCGGTCGACGACTCGCGGTGGGACCTCGCGTCCAGCAACCCCGCCGAGAAGCGGTCCTGGGCCAAGGGCGTGTCCTGGGCCACCCTCGCCGCGAAGCTCGGCTTCTCGCAGGTGAGCGCCATCTCGGTGCCGAGACGCGGTGACCCCGCACGGGTCGGCGGCGTCAAGGTCACCGGGGTCCGTCACGGAGCAGCTGTCACGACGTACCTCGAGGGCTGGGACGTGCGCCAGGCGCTCGGCCTGCTCTCCCCGGGGTTCACCGTGTCGTTCTCCCGGCTCGGTGGCCGCAGCGCCCAGCCGCTGGTCGGCGACTGGGACGGCGACGGCCGCGACGAGCCGGGCTGGTACCGCAACGGCCGCGCCGCGCTGCAGATGTCCCGCGGCGGCTCGACGTGGGTCACCCGGTTCACCTACGGCCAGGCCGGTGACGTCGCGGTGGCCGGCGACTGGGACGGGGACGGCGACGACGATCTCGGCGTCTTCCGCGGCGGCACCTGGTTGCTGCGTGCCGGGCTGACGGCCGGACCGCCGACCACGACCTTCGACTTCGGCGCCCCCGGCGACAAGCCGGTCGTGGGTTCGTGGAACGGCACGGACCTGGGCGTCGGCGTGGTGCGCGGCAACGCCTGGAAGCTGCGCGACACCGCCACGGCCGGGCCGACCATGCGCGCCTTCCGCTACGGCCGGTCGACGGACACCCCGGTCGTCGGCAGCTGGAACGGCACGGGCCGCACCGGCATCGGCGTCGAGCGGGACGGCCGCTGGATGCTGCGCAACCGCCGGTCCGCGGGACGGCCGGGGACCGTCCTGGAGTTCGGCCGGGCGAGCGACCGCGCCGTCGCCGGCGACTGGGACGGCGACGGGCGCAGCTCGGTGGGGACCGTGCGCGGCACGGTGTTCCGGCTCCGCGCGGGTCTCGACCGCCGGTCCGCGATCCGCACCGTCACGTTCTCCGGCTGACTTGCGTCGGACGTTCGGCCGAGGTCCGGAGGAGGTGCGGCGGATCGGCCGGGCGTCGGCGTAGGCTTCCGGGCAGAGACGTGCCCGGGGTTCGGGTGCGTGCGGGGGACGGATGCAGGGGAGCGCGAAGCGGGAGTGATGTCGTCAGTGTCGACCGGGTCCGACGGGACACCGCGCGTCCTCCTCGACGCGACCTCGGTCCCGGCCGACAGGGGAGGGGTCGGGCGCTACGTCGACGGGCTGATCGGCGCGCTGGCGGCGACCGGCCAGGACCTCGTGGTCGTCTGCCAGCGGGCGGACGCGGAGCGGTTCACCCGCATCGCCGGCGACGCCGAGATCGTGCCCGGGCCGTCCGCCATCTCGCACCGCCCGGCACGGCTGGCGTGGGAGCAGACCGGGCTGCCGCTGGTGGCCCAGCAGGTCAATGCCGACCTCATCCACTCGCCCTACTACACGATGCCGTTGCACGCACCGGTGCCGGTCGTGGTCACGCTGCACGACGTCACGTTCTTCTCCGAGCCCGAGCTGCACAGCGCCGTGCGTACCGGCTTCTACCGCTCCGCCACGCGGACGGCCGTCCGTCGCGCCGCGCGCGTCGTCGTGCCTTCGCAGGCCACCCGCGACGAGCTGGTCCGCCTCCTCGACGCCGACCGTTCGACCATCGACGTCGCGCGGCACGGTGTCGACCTCACGACGTTCCACCCGCCGAGCGAGACGGAGTGCCGCCGGGTGACCGCACGGCTCGGCCTGCACGGTCGCCGGTACGTCGCGTTCCTCGGTGTCCTGGAGCGCCGTAAGAACGTGCCCGACCTGGTGCGCGGCTGGGCCCGCGCCGTCGACAGCCTCGACGAGCCGCCCGCGCTCGTCCTGGCCGGAAGCAGCGGCTGGGACGACGGGGTCGACCAGGCGATCGCCGAGGTGCCGGCCCACCTCAAGGTGGTCCGCCCCGGGTTCCTCCGCCCGGCGGACCTGCCGGGCCTGCTCGGCGGCGCGATCGTCGTGGCCTACCCGAGCAAGGCGGAGGGCTTCGGCCTGCCGGTGCTCGAGGCGATGGCCTGCGGGGCCGCCGTGCTCACCGCGCGCCGGCTCTCGCTGCCCGAGGTCGGTGGCGACGCGGTCGCCTACACCGAGCCGGACGCCGACAGCATCGCCGAGTCGCTGCGGGAGCTCATCGCCGACGAGCCGCGGCGTCGCCAGCTGTCGCTGTCCGGCCAGGAGCGGGCCAAGGAGTTCACCTGGGAGGCGTCGGCCCAGGCACACCTCGAGACCTACCGGCAGGCCGTCGCCGGCGTCACGGTCTGACGCTGTGGTCGAGGCCGTCCTCCTGGTCGGAGGGAAGGGGACGCGGCTGCGCCCGCTGAC
>DASVED010000031.1:0-12704 GCA_036380775.1 Actinomycetes bacterium | reverse complement strand
CTCGCACTGTCAGCGAGTGGCCCGCGGGGAACAGCGGGGCGCCTGACGTCAACAGCTCCAGCGTCGCGTCAGGGTCGCCCAGCAGGTCCAGTAACGGCAGGCCGTGCTCTACGAGCCGCCAGAGCAGGTGCGCCGCCAGCGGATCACCGGAGAGTTCCTCCTCGGTCGGCCCCAGCTGGACCCGGACGTCCAGGGCCAGCTCACGAAGCTGTCGCCGCTCACCGGGCCCCGCGTCGGGATGGGCGGCCACGTACCAGGTGCCGAGACGGACGCACGGGTGGCGGCCGGCGGCGAAGAACACGACGTCGGTGCGGGCCGGACCGTCGTGGTCGACATGGCGGCGGTACGTCCGGCCGCTGATGTCGTCGAAGCCGATCGCGACCAGCGTCGGGCGGGCGCCACGCCGCAACGACGCCGTCGCCTCCGACTGGGCACGGACCGGCGCCGGGTCCCGGATGGCGCGGACCGCCCGCTGCTTCACCCGGCGCAGCGCCTCCAGCCGAGGCTCGACGACCTCCGGCGACAGGTCCAGCGCCGAGGAGACCACCAGAAGCAGGTCCCGCCGGGACAGGTCCTCCCAGATCCGCTGCAGCCCGGCCCTCGCGTCCGGGCCGCCGGTCTCGGCCAGGACGTCGATCGCAGCCCGGGCCACCTTCGCGCACCGGGCGCGGGTGTCGGTCGGCACTCCGGTCGGGGCCGCGCAGCGGACGGCCAGGTCGCCCAGAAGCGGCGCCCGCCAGGCAACGTCCACCAGGCCGGCGCTGATCCACACGGCCGCGCGAGCGGTGTCGTCGTTGCCGGCGTCGAGGAGCAGACCGTCGGCTCTCGGCGGCACGACCACGAGCGCATCCAGGACCGTCCGGAGCAGCTGGCTCGTCGGCGGGTCGCCGGCCACGCTGGCGGCACGGCGCCGCCACGCGGCGGTCGGTGCGGGCCCCCGTGGCGGCTCCCGCAGGAGCTCGACCAGCGCGGGCGCCCCCGGCCAGCCGGTCGCGGCGTCCGCGACGGTGCCGCGCACGAAGGGGGCCCACCCGTCGCCGTCGGTGAGGAAGCCAAGGTCGATCAGCTCCTCCGGGACCTGGGCCGCGACCAGGCGGCGGGCCCACGCCCGCAGCCGCGGGACGTCGAAGACGTGGTCGCCCTCGGCCGCGAGGCGGCGGGAGAGCACCTCCAGCCCCGAGCAGACGTCGCGAGCACCGGGGTGCGTCGCGGTCACCTGCTCGGCCGCGGCCAGCGCGACCGATGCCGACCACACCGAGACGCCAGACAGGGCGGTCAGCCGCAGGGCCAGACCGGCGGTGGCCGGCGTCCACGGCAGCCGGCGGCGCCGGAGCCGGTCGACGATGTCGGCCCGGGCTCGCTCGGTCGCCCCGATCCGGATGAGGCCGGGGGGCAGCCCGGCGCGGTCCGGGGAGATCGGGGTGAGCAGCGTGAGCAGGACGGCCAGCAGGTCCTGTGGGTCGGCGGCGGCGAGGTCCGCCAGCTCGGGTGCGTCGCCGTCGAGCACCGCCTCCGGGCGGGCGAGCAGCGGCACCAGCAGGCGCTGGGCCCGCTCGGCGAGCTCCGCCAGCAGCCGCGCGTCGTCGCCCGCCAACCCGTCTGGCACCCCGTCGCCCGCCTCCCCGTCGCCCGCCTCCGTCACACCATGATCGTGAGGGGGATCAGGCCCCGTCCGGGCCAGATTCCCCTCACGATCATGAAATCGGGTCGGTGGGGCCGGTCGAGGCGGCGGCGCGACACGTGAGGGCGTTACCGCTGTGACCAGTGGTGCAGGGGTGACGGACGGGTAGCCTGCCGGCATGGCCACCCGTACGCCCACGCGCCCCGCGAGCCGAGGGGGCAGCGCGCGCAAGCCCGCCGCACGCAGGCCGGCGCCGCGCAAGGCTCCCTCCCGGCGCCCCACGCGCCGGCACGCGGCGCGGTCCTCGCGCGGGGGCGGCGTCCCTGCCCCTCTGCGCGCGCTCGGCCGGGCGCTGAGAGCCCTGTGGCTGGGCGTCGCGCACGTCGTGGGCGGGCTGGCCCGACGGATCGGCAGCAGCGCCCGCGACCTCGACCCGGCGCACCGCCGGGACGGCATCGGCCTGACGCTCATCGGGCTCGCGACCGTCGTCGCGGCCGTGGGCTGGTGGGGCCTGCGCGGGCCGGTGGGCGCCGTCGTGCACGCGGTCGTCGCGGGGACGTTCGGCCGGGTCGGCCTGGTCGTCCCGCTCGTCCTGCTGGGGCTCGGCATCCGGTTGCTGCGTCACCCCGAGGACGCCGAGGCCGGCGGCCGGATCGGCATCGGTCTCGGGGCCCTGGTCCTGTCCGTCGACGGGCTGGTGCACATCTCGCGCGGGCTGCCCGACCCGGGGATGGGCGCGGAGGACATGCGCGAGGCCGGCGGCATCGTCGGCTTCCTGGTCTCCTCGCCCATGGTCGCCGCGGTGACCCAGTGGGTCGCTGTCCCGTTGCTCGTCCTCCTGTTCTGCTTCGGGCTGCTGGTCGTCACCGCGACGCCGGTGCACGCGGTCCCCGACCGGACGCGCGCCACGCTGGCCAGGCTGCTGCACCGGGGAGCGCCCGGCGCAGCCGCCGACGAGTCCGCGACACCGGACGCCAGTCCGCGGCTCGGGCCGCTCGAGCCGCTCAAGCGGCGCCGGCCACGCCGCCGGCAGGGAGCCCTCGCCGAGGCGGAGGTCGCGACCGACGCGCCGTACGACAGCCCGGTCGTCGTCCCGGCTGAGGGGTCGGCCCGTCCCACGACCGAGGCGGCCAAGCCGGCGCCTGGCCACTCCCCGATGCCGGTGCGCGTGGAGCAGCTGCTGCTCTCCGGCGACGTGACCTACTCGCTGCCGGACAGCGCGCTGCTGCGCGAGGGCTCGGCGCACAAGGCGCGGACCAAGGCCAACGACGCGGTGGTCGAGTCGCTGACCGGCGTGCTCGAGCAGTTCGACATCGACGCCCAGGTCACCGGCTTCACCCGCGGGCCGACGGTCACCCGCTACGAGGTGGAGCTCGGCCTCGGCACCAAGGTCGAGCGGGTCACGGCGCTGTCCAAGAACATCGCCTACGCCGTGGCCAGCGCTGACGTGCGCATCCTGTCGCCGATCCCCGGCAAGTCCGCCATCGGGATCGAGATCCCCAACACCGACCGGGAGACGGTCAGCCTCGGCGACGTGCTGCGGTCGGGCAACGCGCGCGCCGACCACCACCCGATGGTCGTCGGGCTCGGCAAGGACGTCGAGGGCGGCTTCGTCGTCGCCAACCTGGCGAAGATGCCGCACCTGCTCGTCGCGGGCGCCACCGGGTCCGGCAAGTCCAGCTGCATCAACACGCTGATCACCTCGGTGCTGCTGCGCTCCACGCCGGACGAGGTGCGGATGGTCCTTGTGGACCCGAAGCGGGTCGAGCTGACGGCGTACGAGGGGATCCCGCACCTCATCACCCCGATCATCACCAACCCGAAGAAGGCTGCCGAGGCGCTGCAGTGGGTCGTGCGCGAGATGGACATGCGCTACGACGACCTGGCGGCGTTCGGCTACCGGCACGTGGACGACTTCAACAAGGCGGTCCGGTCCGGCAAGGTCGTGGCACCGCCCGGGAGCGAGCGGGCGATCGCGCCCTACCCCTACCTGCTGGTCATCGTCGACGAGCTCGCCGACCTGATGATGGTCGCGCCGCGCGATGTCGAGGACTCCATCGTGCGCATCACGCAGCTCGCCCGGGCTGCCGGCATCCACCTGGTGCTGGCCACCCAGCGACCGTCGGTCGATGTCGTGACCGGCCTGATCAAGGCCAACGTGCCGTCGCGGCTGGCGTTCGCGACCTCCAGCGTCACCGACAGCCGGGTCATCCTGGATCAGCCGGGCGCCGAGAAGCTGGTCGGCCAGGGCGACGCGCTGTTCTTGCCGATGGGTGCGAACAAGCCGATGCGACTGCAGGGTGCTTGGGTCACCGAGCCGGAGGTGCTCTCGGTGGTGCAGCACTGCACGGTGCAGCTCCAGCCGACCTACCGCGAGGACGTCACGGTGCACGCGGCCGGCAAGCGCGAGATCGACGAGGACATCGGTGACGACCTCGACCTGCTCTGCCAGGCGGTCGAGCTGGTGGTCACGACCCAGTTCGGGTCCACGTCGATGCTCCAGCGCAAGCTGCGGGTCGGGTTCGCCAAGGCCGGCCGGCTGATGGACCTGATGGAGAGCCGGGGGATTGTCGGACCCAGCGAGGGGTCCAAGGCTCGCGACGTGCTGGTCACGGCCGACGAGCTGGACGGCGTCCTGCTGACCATCCGCGGGGACTGACCGAGGCGTTTCATCCGGGTGGGTGAACGTGATCACTCATGGTGTGACCTCTGGTGGCCGACAGTCAGGGTGGGCCCTAGACTGAGGGCCCTTCCAGTGTTCGTCAGCCGGTCCCCTGCCGACACGACCGGGGCGAGCAAGGGGGACCACGGGAGGAATGCACGTGTCCATCGGCCAGACCCTCGCCGAGGCCCGGGAGAAGGCGGGGCTGACGGTCTTGGAGGTCGCGGCGTCGACCCGGATCAGGCGCACCCTGGTCATGGACATCGAGAACGACAACTTCGCCTCCAGCGGTGGTGACTTCTACGCCCGCGGCCATGTCCGCACCATCGCGCAGAAGGTGGGGATCGACCCGGCACCCCTGCTGGCCGAGTTCGACGCAACCCGCCCCGAGTCCGCACCGCCGCGCGCCAGCGAGGTGTTCGAGTCCGAGACGGGCGCCCGCGCCGAGCGGCGCGGCCCGAACTGGAGCGCCGCGATGGCCGCCGCGCTCGTCCTGGTGGTGGTCTACGGCGTCACCCAGGTCGTCACCCGGGACGAGCCGACGGTCACCGACGGCCTGTCCGGCGACAAGGATGACCGCGGCCGGACCAGCCAGCCGGCCTCGCCGAGCCCCTCGGTGAGCCCGTCGGACGGCAGCAGCGCGGTGGCGCAGGCACCACGCAACAAGGTCACCGTCGAGGTGCGCGCTCGGGGGACCAGCTGGGTGCAGGCGACCACCGCCAGCGGCGAGGAGCTCTTCCAGGGACTGCTGGAGAACCAGAGCAAGACCTTCACCGACCGGTCACGCATCAAGCTCGTGATCGGCAACGCAGGCGAGGTGTCCCTCACGGTCAACGGCACCCCCATCGGCGCCCCGGGCCGGGCGGGTCAGGTGGCCCGCGTGCAGTTCACGCCCGAGGACCCCGCCGCCGGCTGACCGGCCCGCGCCCCCGGGCCAACTAGGCTGGCGGCATGTCCTCCGACCCCCCGGGCCGGCGCGTCGCGCTGGTCACCCTCGGCTGCGGTCGCAACGAGGTCGACTCCGAGGAGCTGGCCGGCCGCCTCGCCGACGGCGGGTGGGACCTCGTGGCCGACCCGGCCGACGCGGACGTCGCGGTGGTCAACACGTGCGGTTTCGTCGAGGCCGCCAAGAAGGACTCGATCGACACGGTGCTGCAGGCCGCCGACCTCAAGGCTGCCGGCCGGACCCGCGCGGTCGTGGCCGTCGGCTGCCTCGCCGAGCGGTACGGCGAGCAGCTCGCCGACTCGCTGCCCGAGGCGGACGCGGTTCTGGGCTTCGACGACTACCAGGACATCTCGGCCCGGCTGGCCGGGATCCTCGACGGCGAGGCACACGTCTCGCACGTGCCGCGCGACCGGCGCCGGCTGCTCCCGGTCTCGCCCGTCGACCGGCAGACCGCGCCCGCAGCACCCGACCGCCCCGACCTGCCGCCCGGGGTCGCTCCCGCGTCCGGGCCGCGACCGGTCCGGATGCGCCTGGGTGACGGCCCGGTCGCCATGCTCAAGCTCGCCTCCGGCTGCGACCGCCGCTGCACCTTCTGCGCGATCCCTACCTTCCGCGGCTCCTTCGTCTCCCGGCGACCGGGCGACGTTCTTGCGGAGGCACGGTGGCTCGCGGACCAGGGCGTGCGTGAGCTGGTGCTCGTCAGCGAGAACTCGACGTCGTACGGCAAGGACCTCGGCGACCTGCGGCTGCTCGAGACGTTGCTGCCGGAGCTCGCGGCCGTCGATGGCGTCGACCGGGTCCGGGTGAGCTACCTGCAGCCGGCCGAGATGCGGCCCGGGCTGATCGAGGTGCTGTCGTCGACGCCGGGCGTCGCGCCCTACTTCGACCTGTCCTTCCAGCACTCGAGCCCGACGGTGCTGCGTCGGATGCGCCGCTTCGGCGACACCGACCGGTTCCTCGAGCTCATCGGTCAGGTCCGCGCCGGCGTGGCCGAGGCCGGCATCCGCTCCAACGTCATCGTCGGCTTCCCGGGCGAGACCGACGAGGACGTCGCCGAGCTCGAGCGGTTCCTCACCGCCGCCCGGCTGGACGCCGTCGGGGTGTTCGGCTACTCCGACGAGGACGGCACGGAGGCAGCCGGGCTGAACGGTCACCTCGGCGAGGACGTCGTGCGGGAGCGGGTCGACCGGGTGAGCCGGCTCGCCGACGAGCTGGTCGCGCAACGTGCCGAGGACCGTGTCGGGGAGCTGGTCGAGGTGCTCGTGGAGAGCCTCGGCGACTCCGGTGCCGAGGGTCGTGCGGCCCACCAGGCCCCCGAGGTCGACGGCTCCACGACGGTGCACGGACTGACGCCCGCCGACCGGGTCGTGGGCCGGCTGGTCCCGGCCCGGGTGGTCGGGACCGACGGGGCGGACCTCGTCGCCGTCGCGGCGGGGGCCGAGGCCGCGCTGGCCTCCGGCCGGTGACCGGCGTGCCGCGGGTGCCGCTGGTCGGGGCACCGAGCGCGTGGAACGTCGCGAACGCCCTGACGGTGCTTCGCCTCGTCCTGGTCCCCGTCTTCCTCCTCGCGCTGTTCCACGACGACGGGGAGAGCGCAGGGTGGCGGGTCCTCGCCTTCCTCGCCTTCGCGGTGGCGTCGGTCACCGACCGCATCGACGGCGCGCTCGCCCGCCGGCACAACCTGGTCACCGACTTCGGCATGATCGCCGACCCGATCGCCGACAAGGCGCTGATCGGCGCCGCCCTGATCGGGCTCTCGGTGCTGGGCGAGCTGCCCTGGTGGGTGACCGTGCTGGTGCTCGTCCGCGAGGTGGGCGTCACGGCTCTGCGGCTGGTCGTGATCCGCCACGGCGTGATGCCTGCCAGCCGGGGCGGAAAGCTGAAGACGCTGCTGCAGAGCCTCGCGATCGGGCTGCTCGTGCTGCCCACCGAGGGGTGGGTGACGACCGCAGCTCTCTCGGTGATGGCCGTCGCGGTGGTGGTGACCGTCGTCACCGGGATCGACTACGTGCTGCGTGCCGTGCGGCTGCGCCGGACCAGCGCGCGCAGCGAGGCACGGCGGGCCCGGCGCCTCGGCCCGCCGTGACCCGGCCGGCGCTGGAGGTGCATCGGCTGCTCCTGGCCCGCGGCGAGACCGTCGCCGTGGCCGAGTCGCTGACCGGCGGTGCGCTGGGAGCGGAGCTGACCACCGTCCCCGGTGTCTCCGCCACGTTCCGCGGCGGCGTGACGGCTTACGCGACGGCGCTGAAGGCCGACCTGCTCGGCGTGGACCGTGCCCTGCTGGCCAGGGTGGGGGCGGTGCACCCGGAGGTGGCGCGGCAGATGGCCCGCGGGGTGCGCGACCGGCTCTCGGCGACGTACGGCCTGGCGGTCACCGGCGTCGCCGGACCGGACCCGCAGGACGGCCACCCGCCCGGGGAGGTGCACCTCGCGCTCGCGGGTCCGGCGGGGGAAACCTCCCTCGCCCTCGGCGTCACCGGGGACCGCGAGGCCGTGCGCGCGGAGTCGGTGCGCCGGGCGCTGGCCATGGTCCGCGACGCCCTGCTCCGAGCGGGTGACCATCTGGGTGCCCATGGGGAAGCGCCGCCATGATTCGGCACGTATGATTACGGAGTTACAGTGTGGGTCGGACGTGAGCGGGAGCCGCGCCCGACCGGTACGGTGAGTGACCTGTTGTCGAGTGAGGGAGGCGCCCCGATGATCCTGCTCCGCCGCCTGCTCGGCGACGTCCTGCGGGAGCACCGCCGCGAGCAGGGCCGCACCCTGCGCGAGGTCTCCGCGCGGGCCCGGGTCTCCCTGGGCTACCTGTCCGAGGTCGAGCGCGGGCAGAAGGAGGCATCCTCCGAGCTCCTCGGCTCGATCTGCGAGGCCCTCGAGGTCCCGCTCTCCAGCGTCCTGCGCGACGTCAGCGACCATCTCGCCCTCGTCGAGCAGGTCGAGCCTGTCGGCCAGGACGCTCTAGTTGCCGAGCCGGTCCCGCTGCCAGCCCCCCTCCACGTCACCAACGTCGCGGCCTGATCTCGATCTTTCCGGTTCGCCCCCCTCCGCCCGGGTAGGAGTCACTCGCCGATCGCCCGTCCACCCCATCGTCCAACGGGGGTGTGGACGGGCGTCGGCATGTCCGGGCACGCGCGCATGTCCCCGGCGGCCGGACGGCTACCGCTGGCAGGCCGGGCACCAGTAGGAGATCCGGTCGTAGGGCGGGTCGCCCTGGCGAGCGCTCGCCACAGCGGTTCCGCAGCGCAGGCAGGGCCGGCCCCCGCGCTCGAACACCCAGTGCTGCCACCCCCGGCGGGTGTCGCCGGTCGTCACCTGCGCGGCGGTGTTCTTGTTGGCCTGCAGCAGCCTGGCCGCCCGGTCCACGACGGCGGCGAGGTCGGGCACGTCGCCGACCCGGGTCCACGGCGAGAGGCCGACCAGGAAGCAGGACTCGGCCTTGTAGACGTTGCCGATGCCGGCCAGGTTGCGCTGGTCCAGCAACGCCTGGCCCAGCTCCCGGTCCGGGTCGGCGGCCAGCCGACGTACCGCCTCCTCCGGGTCCCAGTCCGGGCCGAGGATGTCCGGTCCGAGGTGACCCACTGCCTCGTGCTCGCGGTCGCGGGGGAGCAGCTCGACGACGGGTAGCCGGTAGCCCACGGCCTGCCACCGGGCCGTCTCGAGCAGCACCCGGACCTGCCACTGCGGGCCGCCGCGCCACCGCTCGCCGGGCCGGTAGAGGTGCCAGGTGCCGTCCATCCGGAAGTGGGTGTGCAGCGTGAGGTCGTCATCGGCCCGGAAGAGCAGGTGCTTGCCGCGGCTGACCACCTCGCTGACGGTCCGCCCGCTCAGGTCGACCGTCGCGAGCTGGGGCACCCGGAAGTCGGTGCGGGTCAGGGCGTGGCCGGCCAGCGCGTCGTGGAGGCGGCGGCCGGCCAGCCAGACGGTGTCTCCTTCGGGCATGGTGTGAGCATCGTCTCCGGTCGGTGCGGGAAGATGCACGCGCCCGCCGTCGCTCTGGAGGGGGTGAGTCTCCTGTCGCGCACCGCCGAGCCCGTCACGGTCACCGTGGCCCGCCGGGTCGCCGTCGGCCGGGAGCGCGAGTTCGAGGACTGGTACGACGGGATCATCGGCGCGGCCAGCCGCTTCCCGGGCTTCCTGGGCTCCGGGATCCTGCGCCCGCACACCACCGGCCAGGACTGGCACGTCGTCTACCGCTTCGCCGCCCCCGAGGACCTGACGCGGTGGGAGGAGTCCCCGGAGCGCGCCGGGTGGCTGCGCAAGACGGACGACCTGGCCCGGGAGACCGGCGTCGAACGGGTGTCCGGCCTGGAGACCTGGTTCTCGCTGCCCGGCCGCACGGCGCCGGCGCCCCCGCGGTGGAAGATGTTCCTCGTCACGCTGGTCGCCATCGTGCCGCTGGTCCTGCTGATGAACCTGCTCGTGCTTCCGGTGATGGACGGCTGGCCGCTGGTGGCGCGGACACTGATCTTCTCCGGCACCCTGACGGGCATGATGACCTGGCTCGTCATGCCTCGGGTCACCCGGCTCTTCCGGCGGTTCCTCTACGGCCGTCGCTGACGGCTCACGCGCCGAGGTGCGTCGGGGCGAACATCCGTAGCGTCGCGGGCAGCACGACGACGTTGGGACCGTCCGCCGACAGGGCCGCCGCGAGGTCCTTCTCCAGCGACTCCGGTCCGGTGAGCGTCGCGGGCACCCCGAAGGACTCGGCCAGCGCGACGAAGTCCGGTCGCGCGAGCTCGGTGCCGAACGCCGCGCCGAACGCGCCGGTCATGTACTCCCGCAGGATCCCGTAGCCGCCGTCGTCGACGACCAGCCAGGTGACCGGCAGGTCGTGCTGCCGGACGGTCGCCAGCTCGGCGATGCCGTACATCGCCCCGCCGTCGCCCGACACCGCGAGCACCCGGCGCCCGCCGGGCACCGACGCGGCCGCGCCGATCGCGGCCGGGAAGCCGTAACCCAGGCCGCCGGCGCCTTGCGCCGAGCTCATCGAGCCCGACACCCGTGCGTCCCAGGCCGACCACGCCCAGTAGGCCAGGATCGTCATGTCCCAGAACGTCGGCGTCTCGTCCGGCACCGCGGCACGGACGGCGTCGAGCACCTCGCGCTCGGCGCCGAGGTCCTGGGCGCCGAGGCGCTCCTGGACCCGCGCGAGCAGCTCGGCGCTCCGCTTCTCGGCGACCCCGTCGGACGGCCGCCGCTCGACCCGCGCCGTCAGGCCCTCGAGAGCCAGCCGTGCGTCGGCGTGCACGGCCAGCGCCGGATGGTTCGCCTCGAGCTTGCCGAGGTCGGCCTCGACCTGCACGACCCGGCCCCGCGGCCGGAACGTGTGGTAGTTGCTGGACAGCTCGCCCAGGCCGCTGCCGACGACGAGCAGGACGTCGGCGTCCTCCAGCAGGTCGGTGGTGTGCCGGTCCTCCAGCCAGGACTGCAGCGACAACGGGTGCTCCCACGGGAACGCGCCCTTCGCCCCGAAGGTCACCGCGACCGGCGCGCGCAGAGCCTCGGCCAGCTCCAGCAGGGCCGCCTCGGCGCCGGACCGCACGACACCGCCACCGGCCAGCACGGCCGGTCTGGACGCCCCCGTCAGCAGCCGGGCGGCCTCGTCGAGCAGCTCGGCACGCGGCTGCGGCGGCCGGGGAGTCGCGACCAGGTCGGTCACCGGAGGGATGCCTGCCTCGCCCAGCAGCACGTCCTGCGGCACCTCCACCCAGGTCGGTCCGTACGGTGGCGTCAGCGCCGTCTCCCACGCGGCAGCGAGAGCGCTCGGCAGCTGGCCCGGCTGTGTCACGACGGTCGCGGACTTCACGACGTCCCGGACGCTCGCGCGCTGGTCGCGCAGCTCGTGGAGGTAGCCCTTGCGCAGCCCGCCGAGCCCGGCTCGGGGGATCTGGCTGCTGACCGTGACGACCGGGACCGACGACGCCGCGGCCTCCTGCAGGGCGGCCAGGCTGATCAGCGCGCCGGGACCGGTGGAGACGAGCAGAGCCGCCGGCGAGCCGGTCGTGCGCGCGTAGCCGTCGGCGGCGAAGGCGGCGGACAGCTCGGTGCGCAGCCCGACGTAGCGCAGGTCCGACCGCGACAGCGCGGAGAACGTGCCGAGCGCGTGCTGGCCAGGGACGCCGAAGACGGCGCGCGCGCCCAGCGCGGACAGCGACTCGACGACCAGGTCGCCGCCGGTGCGCGGTGATGGGCTCATGCCGAGGCCGCGGGGGTGAGCGCCATCATCGACACGAGCTCGTAGGCGACGTGCGACGCGGCGACGGTGGTCATCTCGGCGTGGTCGTAGGCGGGTGCGACCTCCACGACGTCGGCGCCGACCAGCTGGCAGGTGGCCAGTCCGCGCAGGATCGCGAGCAGCTCGCGGCTGGTCATGCCGCCGGCCTCGGGCGTGCCGGTACCCGGTGCGTGCGCGGGGTCCAGCACGTCGATGTCCACGGAGATGTAGAGCGGCCGGGAGCCGATGCGTGCCTTGAGGTTGGTGACGACCTCGCTCACCCCCTGGTTCATCACGTCCATGGAGGTGACGATCCCGAAGCCCATCCGCTTGTCGTCGACGAGGTCACCCGGCCCGTAGAGGGGACCACGGGTGCCGACGTGGCTCAGTGCGTCGGTGTCGAGCAGGCCCTCCTCGTGGGCCCGCCGGAACGGCGTCCCGTGGGTGTAGCGCGCGCCGAAGTAGGTGTCCCACGTGTCCAGGTGGGCGTCGAAGTGCAGCAGCGCGACGGGCCCGTGCCGGCGGACGACCGCGCGGAGCAGCGGGAGCGCGATCGTGTGGTCGCCGCCGATCGTGACCAGCCGGGCGCCGGCGGACGTCAACTCGCCGGCGCCCTCCTCGATGGCCGCCACGGCCTCGAGGATGTCGAACGGGTTGGCGGTGATGTCTCCAGCGTCCGCGACCTGCTGGGTCGCGAACGGCTCGACGTCGAGGCCGGGGTGGTAGGGCCGGAGCAGGCGGCTTGCCTCCCGGATCGCGGCGGGCCCGAACCGTGCACCGGGCCGGTAGGAGACGCCTGAGTCGAAGGGCACCCCGAGGACCGCGACGTCGACCGGACCGACGTCCTGCAGCCGCGGGAGCCGGGCGAAGGTCGCCGGGCCGGCGAAACGCGGCACGACGGAGGCATCCACGGGCCCGACCGGGCTCGGTCGGTCAGCGGTCTCGGTCACGACGTCTCCTGAGCGATGGGGGTGGGGCCCTCGGCGGAGGTGCCCGGGGGCAGCGCGGGGGCGAGGACCCACAGCACCCGCGTAGTGGAGCCCTCGGCGATGCTGCGGAAGCAGTGCTCGTTCCGCGGTGGGAAGGTGAAGGCGTCGCCGGTCTCGAGGACGACCGTGTGGTCGCGGAGGGTGACCTCCAGACGGCCCTCGACGACGTACACGAACTCGACGTCTGCGGGCAGGCCGTAGAGCTCGTCGCCGCTGCCACCCCCGGGCTCGATCTCGCTGAGGATGGCCTGCACGCGGCGCTCGCCCTCCGG
>DASVED010000030.1:0-12513 GCA_036380775.1 Actinomycetes bacterium | reverse complement strand
GGCCCGGCGGAGCGTCTGCTGCAGCGGCCGGCGAAGGCCCAGCTGGCGCGCGCGGTCGTCGAGACGGCGCGGGCCGTGTCCCGGGACCTCGGTGCGTCGCGCGACCTGCAGGCCGGCTCCCGCGTCACGCATGGCGACCACCAACGACCCCGGACCTGACGCGCCGGCGCACGCCGTCGTCCCCGTCGAGGACGGCACGCAGCCGGGCGCGGCAGTCGGCGGCGCTCGACGCGCGCACCAGCGTACGGACGGCGTCGAGGCGGGAGGGCGCGACGCTGACGGCGCGCACCCCCGCGCCGATCAGCAGTGGCAGGACGGCAGGGTCGGCCGCGGCGTCGCCGCACACCGAGACGGGCACGTCCGCGCCCGCGGCCGCCAACACGACGTGCTCGACCAGCCGCAGAACGGCCGGATCGGCGCTGCGGAACGTGACGAGCGCCGG
This sequence comes from Actinomycetes bacterium, assembly GCA_036380775.1. Lineage (GTDB taxonomy): Bacteria > Actinomycetota > Actinomycetes > JACCUZ01 > JACCUZ01 > DASVED01. Next base: position 12,071 of record DASVED010000030.1, on the reverse strand, counting down.
GTCCGTGCGGGCCAGGCCCAGTGTCGACGCGGTCAGATCGTTGGTGCCGATCGCCACGAAGTCGCAGACGTCGAGCAGCTCGGGCAGGTTGGCCACCGCCTCGGGCGACTCCACCATCGCCCCCACGCGCGGCAGGACGCCCCCGGCCACGGCGTCGACAAGGTGGTGCCGGACGCGGACCAGGTCGGTCGCCCGGGTCGCCATCGGCACCATCACGCGGAGCTCGACACCGGTACCGGCGCTCGCCAGGGCTGACAGCTGCGCGGTGAGGGCCGCGGTGTCGCCGAGGAAGTTGGCCAGGGAGGCTGCCGGGTCGCGGCCTGCGAGGAAGGGCGGGGTCTTGTCGTTGCTGAAGTCCAACAGCCGCACCGTCACCGGCCGGCCGGCCAGCACCTCGAGGACCGGAGCCAGGCGGCGGATGTGCTCGTCGCGGGTCGGCCAGTCGGCCGCGTCCAGGAAGGGCAGCTCGGTGCGCAGCAGGCCGACGCCGGCGGCACCGGCGTCAAGCGCCCGTCGCGCCTCGACGGCAGACGCCACGTTGGCGAGCAGCGTGAGATCGACTCCGTCGCGCGTCCGGGCGGGCAGCCCCCGTGCGGCCACGCCGTCGTCGGCCGTCCGCGTAAGAGCACGCCTCGCGGTCTCCCGTCCGGGTGCCACCACCACGCGACCCGCGTCACCGTCGACGAGGACCGATACGCCGTCCTCGACGTCCACGGCGGCCACCGGCACCAACGAGACCAGGGGGAGACCCAGCGACCTCGCCACGATGGAGGCGTGCGACGTGGCCCCGCCGCGGACCGACACCGCGCCGACCACCCGATCAGCGTGCTCGAGCAGCTCCGGCGCGGTCACCTCGTCGGCCAGGAGGACGAACGGGCCGGCGGGCGGAGCCAGTGGCGTCCGCCCGGACAGCTGGTCGGAGACCAGCCGCCCGACGTGCCGGACGTCCGCGGCACGTTCGCGCAGCTCCGGCGACTCCAGGGCCTCGAGGACGGCCGCGTGCCGGTCGGCCACCTGGGTTGCAGCCGTCGACGCCGGCACGGACGTGTCGCCGGCCAGGGCGACGACGTCGTCCAGGAAGGTGGGATCAGCGGCGATCAGTGCCTCCACCTCCAGGATCTCCGCGGACACCGTCGCACCGTCGCGGCGGTACGACGCGGCGAGCGCCCGCAACCGACCGACCACCGCGTGGACCGCCGCAGCGACCTCCTCGACGCCGGCCACGACGTCCCCCGCGACCGGCGGCTCGACGTCCGACGGCCGGCGAGGACGCCAGGCGGGGGCCAGCGCCACTCCCGGCGCACAGCCCGCCGCCTCATATGCCCGGCTCATGACTGGTGGCCCGCCAGGACGTCAGCCAGCGCGGCGAGCACGATCGACGTCGAGGTTGCCCCCGGGTCCTGGTGCCCGACGCTGCGCGGGCCGAGGTAGCTCGCTCGTCCCTTGAGTGCCTGCATCGGGATGGTCGCCTCGGCGCCCTGATGAGCGGCTGCGGCCGCAGCCTTCGCCGCGTCCCCGATGGACGCGCCGACGGTCAACGCCTGCTGGTAGGCGCGGACCGCCGGCGCGAGCGCGTCGACCATCGTCTTGTCACCCTCGGCTGCGGCGCCCAGGGCTTGCACCCCGTCGAGAGCGGCCTGCAGCGCCGAGCCCAGTGCGTCCGGGGTGACGTCGGGCTCTGCTCCCAGCGTCTTCCCGGCGCGCCGGAAGGCGGTGCCGTACAACGGCCCGGAGGCGCCACCGACCTTCGAGATCAGCGTGTTGCCGACCGTCGTCAGCAGCGCCCCGGGTGTGGCCGGCTGCGACTCCGTCAGCGCGGCCGACACCGCAGTGAAGCCACGGACCAGGTTGATGCCGTGGTCGGCGTCGCCGATGGCCGAGTCGAGATGCGTCAGATGATCCTTGTTCTCCTCCACCTCGGTCGTAATGCGGTCGATCCAGGCGCGGACGGTTGTGACGTCCACCAGCAGCACCCCTTCCATGGCCGGCTCCTCAGCGCCCCCACCGCAGCGCCGGGGTCTCCACAGGAGCGTCCCAGAGCGCGGTCAGGTCCGGAGTGAGGCGCAGGACTGTGATCGACGCGCCGGCCATGTCGAGACTGGTGATGTAGTTGCCGACCAGCGAGCGCGCGATGGTGGCGCCCTTCGCCTCGACGTACCGGCGTACCTCGTCGAAGACGACGTAGAGCTCGATGAGCGGCGTCCCACCCAATCCGTTCACCAGCACCGCAACCTGGCCCTCCAGAGGCATGTCGTCGTGGATGGCGTCCAGGGAGAAGTTCACGATGTCGGCGGCGGATCGGTGCGGGCCGCGCTCCCGACCCGGCTCGCCGTGGATGCCGACGCCCAGCTCGATCTCGTCCTCGGGGAGGTCGAAGCCGGGCTGCCCTGACGCCGGTGTCGTGCACGCCGTGAGCGCGACCCCGAAGGACCGGGTCCGCTCGTTGACCTCCCGCGCCACGTCGGCAACTGCCTTGAGCTCCTTGTGCTGCTCGGCCAGTGCCCCGGCGATCTTCTCGACGAAGACGGTCGCGCCGGTGCCGCGACGTCCCGCCGTGTAGAGGCTGTCCTGCACCGCGACGTCGTCATTGACGACCACCGGCACGACCTCGATGCCGTCGTCGGAGGCGAGCTCGGCCGCCATCTGGAAGTTGAGCACGTCGCCGGTGTAGTTCTTCACGATGTGCAGGACACCCGCTCCGCCGTCGACCTTCTTCGTGGCGGCGAGCATCTGGTCTGGGACCGGTGAGGTGAAGACCTCGCCGGGGCACGCGGCGTCGAGCATGCCGTAGCCGACGAAGCCGCCGTGCAGCGGCTCGTGCCCGGAACCCCCACCCGACACGAGGCCCACCTTGCCCGGGGTCGGACCACCGGCCCGCACGATGACCTTGCCCTCCACGTCCACGTCGAGCGAGGGGTGAGCGGCCGCCATCCCCCGCAACGCCTCGACGACGACGTCCTCGGGTGCGTTGATGAGCTTCTTCATGCCGAGACCTCCTGGGTCACTCGGACCTGCTGGGTAGGGACCTCCACCGTCTTGGTTCGGGCCAGGGTGAGGTAGGCGAAGGCTCCTGCCACGGCACCGGCGAACTCGCCGATGAAGTAGGCGGGGAGCTGGGACCACTGAACGGTCGCGTCGAAGCCCTCGCCCACCAGCATCGGGCCGAGGTAGCGAGCCGGGTTCAGCGATGCGCCGGTCGCCGGCCCGACCACGATGATGATGGCGAACACGATCGAGCCGATGGCCAGGCCTGCCCATCCCGGGGTCGCCCGGCCGTCGATGACACCGAAGATGACGAAGGCCAGCAGGGCCGTCCCGATCGCCTCAGCGAAGGTGGCGCGGGCCCACGGGACCGTGTCGCCGTACGTCGTCATGCCGAGGCCCAGGTCCGCCGCGGTGCGCCCCAACGTCCCCACGATGGCCAGCGCCCCGGCGGTCGCGCCGACGACCTGCGCGCCGATGTAGCCGGGCACCTCGCGCCAGGGGAACTTGCCGGTCGCGGCGAGCGCCACGGTGACGGCCGGGTTGATGTGGCAGCCGGAGATGTGTCCGAGGGCGTAGACCATGCCGACGATCACGAGCATGAACGCGAAGGAGATCATCCCCAGGTCGGCCATCGAGAACGGGACCTCGCCCGCGTTCCCGAGGATCAGCGTCGCAGGGACCGAGCCGGCGCCGATGAACACCAGGAAGCCGGTGCCGAACGCCTCTGCCAGCCAGCGCTGGCCAACTGAGTTGGACTCCATGCGGGTGTCCTGCCGCGGAGCCCGGACGAAGCCGGGACGGGTGGACTCCACCTCCAAAGAGATCGGGACGACCTGACGGTCGCACGTCAAGTGTTCGACGATGTCGAACGATGTTTCGGTGAAACTAAGCCGCATGGGCCGACGTGTCAATGGGATGTCGGGGAGAATCTCGGCGGTCAGGTCCGCAGCAGCACGCCGCCGTCCTGCCGCTGCCCGGGTTCGGCGACGTTGCGCACCGACGGCCCCGCGTGTCGCTCGGCGTGTCGGTGCGCAACGTCGCCCGACGCGAGGTGCGCTTCTCGGGCGGGCCGCGAAGTCTCAGCGGGAAGCGGCCACCAGCTCGGCGATCTGCACGGCGTTGAGCGCCGCGCCCTTGCGCAGGTTGTCGCCGCTGACGAACAGCGCCAGCCCCCTGCCCTCCGGGACGCCCGGGTCCTGCCGGATCCGGCCGACGAAGGTCACGTCGGCGCCGGTCGCCTGCAGCGGCGTGGGTACGTCGGAGAGGACCACGCCGGGCGCCGTCGCCAGCAGCTCGGTCGCCCGCGTGACCGACAGCGGCCGGGAGAACTCCACGTTCAGCGACAGCGAGTGGCCGGTGAACACCGGCACCCGCACGCAGGTCCCGGACACCAGCAGGTCCGGGATGTCGAGGATCTTGCGGCTCTCGTTGCGAAGCTTCTGCTCCTCGTCGGTCTCGAGGGAGCCGTCGTCCACCACCGACCCGGCCATCGGCAGCACGTTGAACGCGATCGGCGCGACGTACTTCTCGGGCTTCGGGAACTGGACGGCGCTGCCGTCGTGCACGAGCTCGGTGGCCCGGTCGACGACCTGGCGAGCCTGCTTGTCCAGCTCGTCGACGCCGCCCAGCCCGCTGCCGGACACCGCCTGGTAGGTGCTGGCGACGACCCGGACCAGGCCGGCCTCGTCGTGCAGGGCCTTGAGCACCGGCATCGCGGCCATCGTGGTGCAGTTGGGGTTGGCGATGATGCCCCTGCGGGCCTCGGCTACCGCAGCCGGGTTGACCTCGCTGACGACCAGCGGCACGTCCGGGTCCATCCGCCAGGCGGATGAGTTGTCGATCACCACGGCACCGGCGCCGGCGAAGCGCGGAGCCAGTGCCTTTGAGGTTGCGCCGCCCGCCGAGAAGAGGGCGATGTCCAGGCCGGTCACGTCGGCTGTGGCGGCGTCCTCGACGACGACATCGGTGCCGCGCCACGGCAGCGTGGTACCGGCCGACCGGGCCGACGCGAAGTAGCGGATCTCGGCGACCGGGAAGTCACGCTCGTCGAGCAGCCGGCGCATCACGGTGCCGACCTGGCCTGTCGCACCGACCACGCCGACCCGCAGACCGCTCGCGGGTTCCGGGCTCATCGACCTGTCCCTCCGTACACGACGGCCTCCGTCTCGGTGGCGTCGAGCTCGAACGCGCTGTGCACCGCGGTGACGGCCGAGTCGACGTCGGAGCCGCGCACCACCACCGAGATGCGGATCTCCGACGTCGAGATCATCTCGATGTTGACACCCGCATCGGCGAGCGCGCCGAAGAACGTCGCGGAGACCCCGGGGTGGGACCGCATCCCGGCACCCACCAGCGACACCTTGCCGACCTGGTCGTCGTAGAGCAGGTCCTCGAAGCCGACCTGGTCGCGGATGCGGTCCAGCGCCGCCATGCCGGTCTGGCCGTCGGTCTTCGGCAGCGTGAAGGAGATGTCGGTGCGTCCGGTGGCGGCGGCCGAGATGTTCTGCACGATCATGTCGATGTTGATCTCGGCAGCGGAGATCGCGCGGAAGATCGCAGCGGCCTCGCCGGGCTTGTCCGGCACGCCGACGACAGTGATCTTGGCCTCGCTGCGGTCGTGCGCGACACCGCTGATGATGGCCTGCTCCATCTGGTCGATCCCTTCCGGTTCGTCCATGACCCAGGTGCCCTCGCGCGCCGAGAACGACGAGCGGACGTGCACAGGGATGCCGTAGCGGCGGGCGTACTCCACGCACCGTAAGTGGAGCACCTTCGCACCGCAGGCCGCCATCTCGAGCATCTCCTCGTAGGAGATCCGCGGCAGCCGGCGCGCGGTCGGCACGATGCGCGGGTCGGCGGAGAAGACGCCGTCCACGTCGGTGTAGATCTCGCACACCTCGGCACCGAGCGCGGCAGCGAGCGCGACCGCGGTCGTGTCGGTGCCCCCGCGCCCAAGGGTGGTGATCTCCTTGGTGTCCTGCGAGACGCCCTGGAAGCCGGCGACGATGACGATGGCCCCCTCGTCCAGCGCCGACCGGATGCGTCCCGGCGTGACGTCGATGATCCGCGCCTTGCCGTGCGCGGAGTCGGTGATGACGCCGGCCTGGCTCCCGGTGTACGACCGGGCCTGGTGGCCGAGGTTGGCAATCGCCATCGCGAGCAGGGCCATCGAGATCCGCTCCCCAGCGGTGAGCAGCATGTCCAGCTCGCGGCCACCCGGCAGCGGGCTGACCTGCTGGGCCAGGTCGACCAGCTCGTCGGTGGTGTCCCCCATCGCCGACACGGCGACCACGACGTCATGCCCGGCCTTGCGGGTGTCGACGATGCGCTTCGCGACCCGCTTGATGCCATCGGCGTCGGCGACAGAGGAGCCTCCGTACTTCTGCACGACCAGGCCCACGCCGCGCTCCTCTGCTCGTCGTCGATCGGACACGTCCATCCAGTCCGGCCCGTCCAGTCTAAGGAGGACCGGGCGGACAGCCGGGGCGCGTCCGGCACCCGGAATCGGTTGGCGTGCGACAGGATCAACAGGTGGAGGCATCCCGGGGGATCACGACAGAGGGCGTTGCCCGGCGGTTCGGGCCCGTCGAGGCCGTGCGGAGCATCGACCTGACGGCCCCGCCGGGCCAGGTCACCGCGCTGGTCGGGCCGAACGGCTCGGGCAAGACCACGCTGTTCCTCATGCTCGCGACCCTCCTGGCGCCCGACAGCGGCCGGATCGAGGTCGGTGGGCACGACCCGGTCATCGAGCCGGACGCCGTGCGCTCTCTGCTCGGGTGGTCCCCGGACGTCTTCGGCGTCTACGACAACCTGACCGTGCGCGAGTACCTCGAGTTCTTCGCGACGGCCTACCGGCTGCCGGTGGCCGAGCGCCGGCCGCGGGCCGCGGAGCTCCTCGAGCTCATCCACCTGTCGGTGTTCGCGGACTCCCCTGTGCACGTCCTCTCCCGCGGCCAGAAGCAGCGCCTCGGCCTGGCCCGCGCGCTCGTGCACCGGCCCCGGGTCCTGGTCCTCGACGAGCCGGCCAGCGGGCTCGACCCGCGGAGCCGGGTCGACCTGCGCGAGCTGCTGCGCGCGCAGGCCGACGACGGCGTCGCGGTCCTCGTCTCGAGCCACATCCTGGCCGACCTCGAGGAGGTCGCCGACCGCGTCGTCTTCATCGACGGCGGCCGTACGGTCGGCGAGCACTCGGTCCGGTCGCTCCCGCAGACGAGGGCCCGGCCGTGGCGGTTGCGGTCACTCGACGACACGGGGCTGGTCGCCGCGCTCGACGCGATGGGCATGCCGCACAGTGCGGCCGGTCCCGCGGGTGTCGAGGTGTCACTCGGCGCCGACGAGGAGGCTGCGGACCTCCTCGTCGCACTGGTCCGTGCCGGCGTACGGGTCGTCTCGCTCGCCCCCAGCGGCGGCGACCTCGAGGCCGCCTACCTCGAGCTGACGGAGGAGCGCCGATGACCACCACGATCGCCGGCATCCGCACCGTGGCGGAGCAGGAGTTCCGGCTGCGCATCCGGGCCGGACGATGGCGCTGGCTGCTGGGGCTGTGGTTCGGCGTGATCCTCGGGTTCGCGGTCCTGCTCCGGCTGGGCCTCGCCGCGGTCGACGCCACTGGTGACGACCGCTCCGCGGGCCCGCCGCTGTTCGGCGGCGTCATGCTCTTCGTGCTCGGCCTCGCGCTGCTGGTCGTGCCGGCTCTCACCGCGCAGTCGGTCAACGGCGACCGCGAGCGGGGCACGCTGGCCACCTTGCAGATCACCCGGCTGTCCGCCGAGGAGATCGCGCTGGGCAAGCTCGCCGCGGCCTGGGGCACCGTGCTGGTGTTCCTCGCGCTGACCCTTCCGGTGGTGCTGTGGGCGATGCTCGAGGGCGACGTCCGGCTGCTCAACGTCGTCGTGACACTCGGGGTGGTCACGCTGCTGCTCGGCGTCGTGTGCGCGCTAGCACAGGCGCTATCCGCGGTGTTCGCGCGCAGCATCACATCGGCGTTGCTGTCCTACCTCACCGTCTTCGCTCTCACCATCGGCACGCTGATCGCCTTCGGCCTGGTCACTGCGCTCACCAACGAGAAGGCGAGGGTGACCTACGAGCAGCCGGAGTTCGACCCGCAGACCGGCCGGGTCGTGCCCGGTGGCGAGGTGACCACCGAGACCTACACGACCACCCGGGTGAGGCCGGACCGGACCTGGCCGCTGCTGTCACCGAACCCGTTCGTCATCCTGGCCGACTCGGCGCCGCGCCTCGAGCCGCGCATCGACCCCCGGACCGGTCGGCGGGAGGCGACCCCGCTGGACCCGCTCGGTGAGCTCGGCCTCGCCATCCGTGAGGCTCGTCGCCCGCCGGACGACACGGAGTCGTTCGTCACCGGAACGGGCACCACGCAGGAGCCCGATCCCGGTCCCGTCTGGCCGTACGGACTGGCCTTCGACGTCCTGCTGGCCGCCGCTGCCGTGGTGGTGACCATCCGCCGCCTGCGGACCCCCGTCCGCAAGCTCGCTCGCGGCGTCCGCATCGCCTGACCGCCCCCTCGCCGCGGGGGCGGTGTCAGTGCTTGGTGACGGCCTCGACGGCGGTCTGGGCGAGCAAGCGGTCCTCGACCAGCACCGTCTCGTCGATCTCGGTGTCGAGCCGGACGTGCGAGACGACGGAGTGCAGGGCACGCAGGACCGACGACGCGGTCGCGCCCCAGTTGGACAGGTAAGAGAACTGCCACCACCAGAGGGCCTCGGTGGACCGGCCGGCCCGGTAGTGCTGCAGCCCGTGCAGCAGATCGCTCATGACGTCGGCGATGTCGTCGGAGAGCCGGCTGGTGAACAGCTCCGCCTCGGTGGCGTAGGGGTCGAACAGCGTCAGGTGCTCGTCGATCGGTTCGAGCAGGTTGGCCAACGAGCCGCGCAGCCCCTCGAGGTCGGGGTCGAACCCGGCGTCCGGCTCGAAGCGCTCCTCCGGAACCACGTCGGAGATGGCGCCGAGCCGGCCGCCGGCGAGCAGCACCTGGGACACCTCGAGCAGGAGCAGCGAGATGGCGTAGTCGGGATCCTCGGCGGCGGCGATCTCGCGGATGGCCACCACGAAGCTCTCGACCTGGTCGGCGATCTCGACGGTGAAGTCGGACAGGTCGTCGGTGGCGGTCATGACGACTCCCTCGTTGCTGTCATGGGGACATCCTCACCGCTCGGACGGTCAGACGTCCAACAGACGCCGGCCCTCGAAGGCGCGACCGAGGGTCACCTCGTCGGCGTACTCCAGGTCTCCACCCACCGGCAGCCCGCTCGCCAGGCGTGTCACGCGCAAGCCCATCGGCTTGACCAGCCGGGCCAGGTAGGTCGCCGTGGCCTCGCCCTCGAGGTTCGGGTCGGTGGCCAGGATCAGCTCCGTGATGTCGCCGTCGGCCAGCCGGGTCATCAGCTCCCGGACCCGCAGGTCGTCGGGGCCGATCCCCTCGATCGGGCTGATCGCGCCGCCGAGCACGTGGTAGCGGCCGCGGAACTCGCGGGTCTTCTCGATCGCGACGACGTCCTTGGGCTCCTCCACCACGCAGATGACTGACCGGTCCCGGCGCGAGTCCCGGCAGATCCGGCACTGCTCCTCCTCGGCGACGTTCCCGCAGGTGGAGCAGAACCGGACCTTGTCCTTGACCTCGGTCAGGGCGGAGACCAGACGGCGTACGTCGGCAGGCTCGGCGGCCAGGAGGTGAAAGGCGATGCGCTGGGCGCTTTTCGGACCGACGCCCGGCAGCCGACCGAGCTCGTCGATCAGGTCCTGGACGACACCTTCGTACACCGAGTCTCCTAGAGCCCTGGCAGCCCGAGGCCGCCGCCCATGCCGCCGAGCCCCTCGGCGAGCGGGCCCATCGTCTTCTGCTGCAGCTCGCCCGCCGCGCGGTTCGCGTCGCGGATCGCTGCCAGCACGAGGTCGGCCAGCCCCTCCGGGTCGTCGGGGTCGATCGCGGTCGGATCGATGCGCAGCCCGACGACGTCACCGCCGCCGGTCACCGTGGCGTGGACGAGACCGCCGCCGGCCGAGCCGGTCACCTCGGCGCGGGAGAGCTCCTCCTGGGCCTGCAGCAGCCGGGACTGCATCTGCTGGGCCTGCTGCAGCAGCGAGGAGAGGTCGCCGCCTCCGGGCTGCTGCTGGCCGGGCTGCTGGTCTGGCTGGTCTGGCACCACGTGGGACACGCTCCGATCCGGTGGGGGTCGTGCGGCGCAGAGTGCCGCCGATCTCGTGCGCGAGGCTCCGCAGCGAGCCTACGGCCAGCCCGCGACGTCCGGGCCCAGCGCCTCGCCTGCCGCGTGATGATCGTTCGGGCCGGTCCGAAGATCATCCCGCCTCGGATGATCTCCGACGCGGCACGAACGGGGCTTCAGCTGGCGTCGTACTCGCCGATGACCTTGGCGCCGAGCTCGCGCGCGAGCAGGTCCTGGTGGGTGAGGTCGGTGTCGTCGGCGTCCTCGTCGTCGGCCGACGGGGTGTCGACGGCCGCGGGCTCGGCGGTCGCCGAGGTGCTGGCTGCCCCGGCGACCGCTGCCGAGGCGGCGGCCCGCCCTCGGCTCGCGGGTCGCGCCGGGTTGTCGGCAGGTGTCGCCGGCGCGGCGGCTCCCGGGTCGGTGGACGGATCGACGACCGCCTCGACCTTCCAGTCCACCCCGATCACGGTGATCAGCGCCTGCCGGACGATCTCGTCGCTGCCGCTGCCCAGGAAGCTGTCCCGCGCCCCGGCGTTGACCATGGACAGCGTGAGCCGGCCGCCCTCGAGACCGGCGACCTGCGCGTTGTGGCTCAGCAGGGTCCAGGTGAACCGGCGCATGCCCTTGACGGCGTCGAGCACGTCCGGCCACATCCGGCGGACCGTGATGAGGTCGACCCCGCCGGCCGCAGCGGGCTCGGACGGCGACGGGACCTGGTCGCCGACGCTTGCGGGCGGCCCGGTGACGGGCGGTGCTTCGACCGGCTGCGCGTCGGCCGCAGACGCCCCGACCGGGGGGGCTTTCGCCGCCGGCGTCTCTCGGGCAGCCGAGCGCTCCGCGGCGGGCTCCGGCGCGGTCGGAGCCGTCGGAACGGTCGGAGCCGTCGGAGCGGTCGGAGCGGTCGGAGCGGTCGGTGCGGTCGTACCCGCGATGGCGACGCGACGCTCGAGCCGGTCCAGCCGGGCCGCGACGCCGCGCTCCTCGTCGTCGGCGGCAGGGAGCAGGATCCGGGCGCAGATCAGCTCGAGCTGCAGCCGCGGCGCGGTAGCGCCCCGCATCTCGGTCAGGCCGACGTTGACGACGTCGGCAGCGCGGGACAGCTCGGCCGCGCCGAAGTGGGCGGCCTGCTGACGCATCCGCTCCAGCTCGTCGGCCGGGTGCTCGCCGAGGATGTTGCCGGCCGCGTCGGGCACCGCGTCGATGATGATCAGGTCACGGAGGCGCTCGAGCAGGTCCTCGGTGAACCGGCGCGGCTCGTGGCCGCCGTCGACGACCCGGTCGACGATGTGGAACACCGCGGCCGCGTCACCCGCGGCGATCGCGTCGATGGTGTCGTCGAGCAGGCTGGCGTCGGTGTAGCCGAGCAGTGCAGCCGCCCCGGCGTAGGTGAGCCCCTCGGAGCCGGCGCCGGCGAGCAGCTGGTCGAGGACGCTGAGCGAGTCGCGGACCGAGCCTCGCCCTGCCCGCACGACGAGCGAGAGCACCGTGGGGTCGACCGCGACACCTTCCTGCTCGCAGACCGAGGCGAGGTGGGCCTGCAGCTCGCCGGGCGGAACCAGCCGGAACGGGTAGTGATGGGTGCGCGAGCGGATGGTGGCGATGACCTTGTCCGGCTCGGTGGTCGCGAAGACGAACTTGACGTGCTCCGGCGGCTCCTCGACGAGCTTGAGCAGCGCGTTGAAGCCTTCGCGCGAGACCATGTGGGCCTCGTCGATGATGTAGATCTTGTACGTCGAGGAGGCGGGCGCGTAGAAGGCCCGCTCGCGCAGGTCGCGCGCGTCGTCGACCCCGCCGTGGCTGGCCGCGTCGATCTCGATGACGTCGAGGCTGCCGCCACCACCGGACCCGAGGTCGGTGCAGGACTGGCAGGTGCCGCACGGGTCGGGAGTCGGCCCGGTCTCG
>DASVED010000029.1:0-5743 GCA_036380775.1 Actinomycetes bacterium | reverse complement strand
CGCGCCACTCCACGGTGAAGGCCTCGCCGCGACGGCGGAGCCCCTTGCCGGGGCGGCGCACGAACAGCCGGGTGACAGCCCAGTCGCGGGTGCGCTGCCGTTCCATGCCGACGTCCTCGACCACGACGGACGAGCCGTCCTCGAGCAGGCTGACCGTGCGGTCGAGCATCTCGCCGAGCACGAGCGTCTCGGTCGGCCGCTGCTGGAACCGGCGCATGTTGACCAGGCCGGTGGTGATGACCTGTCCGGCGTCGACGGAGGTGACCCGGGTCATGGGGACGAAGATCCGGCGGCGGCCGGGAACCTCGACGACCAGGCCGAGCACGCGGGGCTCCTCGCGACCGACGCGAAGGGTCACCACGACGTCTCGCACCCGGCCGACCTGGTCGCCCATCGGGTCGAACAGTGGGGTGCCGGCCAGGCGCGCGATGAAGACCCTTGTCGGCGCGCCAGTCACGAGAAGCCAGGTTAGCGGCGCCGACGGGCCCGGCGCCCCACCACGAAGGGCAGGGGGCCGAGTGTCGTCGCCGGCGACACCGGCGGCTCCGCCGCGTGCGACCGGTGCGGGAGATGGCCCGGCCCCTCCACGAGCTCGCCGGTGGGCTCGAGACGCAGGATGCGCGACTCGCGCGCCCAACGGTCCGGCTGCGCCTCGCCGTCCGGCGGGTTGAGCCGCTTCGCGTGCAGCTCGGACACCACGGGGCCCCAGTCCTCGTCGTCCGGCGTGACGCTGGTGACGGTGGCCCGGAAGGTGACGATCCGGCCGCCCGTGTCCTTGCTACGTGCGGTGACGTCGACGGTGCTGCCGTCGGGAAGCTCGGGAAGCGGCTGCTCCAGGCCCCCGGACACCACGTGCACCGCGCCACCGACCCACACATGCCAGGCCGCGTAGGACCGGTCAGCCCCGTCGGGCCGCAGCCAGATCAGCGCGGACTTCCGGCACGCCTCCTCCACGATGGCGAGAGCCAGCGCGGAGCCCCGGTCGGCGATCACCCTGCGAGCGTGCCACATCAGCAGCGTGCTCGTGCCCGATGATGGGCCGGGTGACCCAGCCCAGCGCGCCGGCACCGCGTGCCGTCATCCGGCCGCCGCGAGCCGACCTGGCGCTGATGGGCGTCGGCCTCGCCGCGGTGTCCACCTCGGGTCCGCTGATGGCGGCGATCGTGGCTCCCGCCCTGGCCGTGGCGTTGTGGCGCAACCTGCTCGCGATCGCCGCCATCTGGCCCTTCGCGCTGGTGACGCGCCGCGCCGAGCTGGCGGTGCTCACCGGGCGGGAGCTCCGGTGGGCCGTGGGGGCGGGCGTCCTGCTCGCCCTGCACTTCGCCACCTGGGTCCCCAGCCTGCGGTTCACGTCAGTCGCTTCGGCGACGGCGATCGTCTGCACCCAGCCCGTCTGGGTCGCTCTCATCGCACGGGCCACCGGTCACCACGTTCCGCGGCGGACCTGGCTGGGGATCGCCACCTCGCTGGTGGCCGTGGTCCTGCTGACTGGCGTCGACTTCTCGCTGGAGCCGCGAGCTCTGACCGGTGACCTGCTCGCGCTGCTCGGGGGTGTCTTCGCGGCGCTGTACACCGTGGCCGGGGCCGAGGTGCGGCGGACGGTGACCACCACGACGTACACAGCGCTGTGCTACTCGACGGCTGCCGGTGCACTGCTGGTTGCCTGCCTGGTGGGCCGGGTCGATGCCTGGGGATTCGACGGGACGACCTGGCTTCAGCTGCTCGCTCTGACGGCCGGCGCGCAGCTGCTGGGGCACTCGCTGTTCAACGTCGTGCTGCGCTCGACGAGCCCGACGGTGGTGTCGCTCGTGCTGCTCCTCGAGATCCCGGGAGCGGCGGTCATCGCGGCAACGGTGCTCGGCCAGACACCACCGGTCGCCGCCCTCCCCGCCGCGGCCCTGCTCCTCGTCGGCCTCGGCATCGTGATCTCGACGGCCGGCGACGACGTGGAGGCATCGATCCCGGCCGAGTGACCCGTCGGTAGCCTGACCGCCGTGACCGACCCCACCGCCCGGACCAGCATCCCCCGGCCGCCACGTCCCCGGCGCTCGTGCCTGGCGGTTCCGGGCTCGAACCCCAAGATGCTGGGCAAGGCACAGGGACTTCCTGCCGACCAGGTGTTCCTCGACCTCGAGGACTCCGTGTCGCCGCTGGCCAAGGTCGACGCGCGCGCGAACATCGTGTCGGCACTCAACGAGGGCGACTGGTCGGGCAAGACCCGCGTCGTACGTGTGAACGACTGGACCACGCAGTGGACGTTCGGCGACGTGATCGCCGTCGTCGAGGGTGCCGGCGCCGCCCTGGACGCAGTGATGCTGCCGAAGGTGCAGACCGCCGCGCAGGTCCAGGCGCTGGACATGTTGCTTACCCAGCTGGAGAAGACGCACGGTCTGGAGGTCGGCCGGATCGGCATCGAGGCGCAGATCGAGAACGCGAAGGGTCTCGTTGAGGTCGACGCGATCGCGGGTGCGTCGCCGCGCGTCGAGACCGTCATCTTCGGACCTGCCGACTTCATGGCATCGATCAACATGAAGTCACTGGTCGTCGGCGAGCAACCCCCGAGCTACGACGTGGGCGACGCCTACCACTACATCCTGATGCGCATCCTGATGGCCGCCCGGACGTACGACCTGCAGGCGATCGACGGGCCGTACCTGCAGATCAAGGACGTCGACGGCTTCCGCCGGGTGGCGGGACGGTCCGCCGCCCTCGGGTTCGACGGCAAGTGGGTGCTGCACCCGGGCCAGATAGACGCGGCGAACGAGGTCTACTCGCCCGCACAGGACGACTACGACCACGCCGAGCTGATCCTCGACGCCTACGACTGGCACACGTCGGAGGCGGGTGGGATGCGCGGCGCGGTGATGCTCGGTGACGAGATGATCGACGAGGCGTCGCGCAAGATGGCATTGGTCATCGCTGGCAAGGGCAGGGCCGCCGGGATGTCGCGCACGTCGTCCTTCCAGCCCCCTCAGAAGTGACGTTGCCCGAGCTCACCGGCCGTACGGCACTGGTCACCGGAGCCGGCTCCCCTGACGGCATCGGCTACGCCTGTGCGCGGGCCCTGGCCGATCTCGGCGCCACCGTGCACGTCACATCGACCACGTCCCGCATCCACGACCGGGCGAGCCTGCTCGGGCCGGGGTCGGTGGGTGTCATCGCAGACCTCACGGTGGAGGCAGACGTCGACGCGCTGCACGCCGCGGTCGGTGACGTCGACGTGCTGGTGAACAACGCCGGGATGGTCAGCGTCGGCGCCACGGACCAGCCCGCTCCGGTGAAAGCGATGTTGTACTCGGAGTGGAGGGCGGACGTCGCCCGCAACCTGGACACCGCGTTCCTCGTGACCCGCAGCTTCCTCCAGCCGATGGTCACGGCCGGCTGGGGCAGGATCGTCAACGTCGCCTCCACGACGGGCCCGGTGAACGCGATGCCGGACCAGGCGTCCTATGCCGCGGCAAAGGCCGGGATGGTCGGCCTGACTCGAGCGGTGGCCGTGGAGGTCGCCGCACACGGCGTGACCTGCAACGCGGTCGCGCCGGGCTGGATCGCGTCGGCCTCGCAGAGCGAGGACGAGGCCCGGCACGGGCGCCAGTCGCCCACCGGACGCTCGGGTACACCGGCCGAGGTGGCCGCCGCTGTAGCGTTTCTGGCGTCGCCCGGCTCGTCGTACGTCACCGGCCAGGTGCTAGTGGTCGACGGCGGGAACGGCGTCCTCGAGGCGCGCTGAGCCCGGTCAGTCGCCGCCTGGTCCCTCGTCAGCATCCTCATCGTCGGCCTCGATCACGACGACGGCGAAGTTCTCGTCCAGGCGGACGTCGACGGTCGAGCCGTTCGGCTTGGTGACCTCGACCTCCCACGTCGCGCCGTTCTCGTTGTCGCGCTCCACGGCGTTGGCGGTTCCGCCTCCGGTGGCCTCGAGGGCCGCCTCGGTGGCCAGGTCCGCCGTCGGGCCGGTGACGGTGACGTCCCCGTCGTCGCCTGTGGCCATGGCGGTCGCGGCTCCCGCCCCTCCCGCAAGGATCAGGACTGCTGCTCCGACGATCAGCTTCTTCCTCATGCCGCACCTTCCTCGATCCAGACGTTGCTCATGACCGGACGACGCGGACCAGCACCAGCCGCTCCGTGCCGCCGCGGACCAGCTTCTCGAGCACCGAGCCGACACCCTCGGCATAGAACTTCCGCTCGACGATGCCGGGCTCGAGCGCCGTGAAGTCCTTGGTCTTCAGCACGCCGTCGAACGAGCCGTAGGGCACGGTGACGCTGGCGTCGAGGCTCAGGACCGTCGCCTCGTCCTCGGCGACGCCGGGCGCGTACTCCTGGTAGTAGTTGTCGCCCACCCTGGGGCGCGCCGTCATGACGATGCCCGCGCGGGCACCGTCGCGGCCGGCCTTCCAGGATCCTTCGGTGCTCACGACCTTGCCGTTCTCGTACTCCTTCGTGTTCTCGCCGAAGTACCAGACGTTCCCCCGGCTGTCCTGGGCGTACCAGTCACGGGTGTCCTCGACGAGCTCACCTCCGCTGTACGCCTTGTCACGCACGACCACCGTCTCGACACCCTGGACGGTCTTGGTCCGATGGGTGACCCGGACCACGACACGACCGGGGCCGTCGTCACCGCGCTCCCGGTAGACCATCCGGGTGCCCGGGACGAACGGCAGGTACGGGTTGTCGATCATGGTGCTGAACCTCGACGGGTCCGGCGTCGGTGGCGGCGGTGTCGCCGCTCTCGTCGCCGCGCCGGGTGACGCTGCAGAGCCGATGGCGACGGCGGCGATCGCGACGGGGAGCAGGGACCGGCGCAGGATTCCGCTGGCCGTGGTGCTGCGGGTCGTCATGCGGGTGTTCCTCTCGTCCGATCCCCGTCATCCGATCCCGTCATCCTTCCCCGCGGAGCCTGAAGCCAGGCTGAAGCCGTTCAGCCCGGCCTCAGGTCCGTTGTGGCACGTTGAGGCCGTGCGGGTCCTGGTGGTGGACGACGACCGGCGCCTCGCCCGTGCCCTCAAGCGAGGCCTGGAGGGCGAGGGGTTCGCCGTCGACCTCGCGTTCGACGGCGAGGACGGCCTCTGGCACGCCCGGGAGAACTCCTACGACGCCCTCGTCCTTGACGTGATGATGCCCGGCATGAACGGGCTGGACCTCTGCGCCCAGCTGCGCGCGGAGGGGCAGTGGGGAGCCGTCCTGATGCTGACGGCGAGGGGCGGTGAGCGCGACGAGGCGCTGGCCCTGGACACCGGGGCCGACGACTTCCTGGCCAAGCCGTTCTCGTACGTCGTGCTCGTGGCCCGGCTGCGCGCCCTCCTCCGGCGGGGGCGCGTCGAACGGCCGGTCACGCTGCGCGCCGGCGACCTCACGCTCGACCCCGCGACGCACGAGGTGCACCGCGGCGAGCAGACGGTGGAGCTGACGCCCCGCCAGTTCTCGCTGCTGGAGCTCCTGATCCGGCGCAAGGGCGAGGTCCTGTCCAAGCGGGAGATCCTCGACCATGTCTGGGACTTCGCGTTCGACGGTGACCCGAACATCGTGGAGGTCTACGTCGGCCAGCTGCGCCGTCGGGTCGATGCGCCCTTCGGACGGACCAGCCTGCAGACCGTGCGCGGCGTGGGCTACCGGCTCGACCCGGACGGCGGTCGGGAGTGATCCGCCTCGGGCTCCGTGGCCCCCGCTCGGTACGTGCCCGGACGACACTCGCAGCGACCGTCGTCGCAGGTCTCGTGCTCGCGATCGCCGCGACAACGTTGCT
>DASVED010000028.1:0-17435 GCA_036380775.1 Actinomycetes bacterium | reverse complement strand
CGGGTGATGCCCATCGACGTGGCGAGGTTCTCCGCCGTCTGGCCCATCGCGATGTAGACGTCGGGGAGCAGGCCGTCGGCCCGCGGGTCGTGCCAGGTCTCGTTGCTCGTCGCGGTGGCCGCTGTACGGGCCCGGGCCTCGTCGAAGGCGGGGTTCAGGAACTCCTCGCGGCCGGCGCCCGCCCCGGTGAACGCGGGGTAGTGGGACACACACTCGACACCGGCGGAGACGAAGGCGTGGCCCTCGCCGGCCTTGATGGCATGGAAGGCCATCCGGGAGGTCTGCACCGACGAGGCACAGAAGCGGTTCACCGTTGTCCCCGGGAGCGCGTCGTAGCCCAGCGCCACGGCAACCCGGCGGGCCATGTTCACGCCTTGCTTGGCCTCCGGCTCGGCGCAGCCGAGCATCAGGTCGTCCAGGGTGGCGGGGTCCAGTGCCGGCACCTTCTCGAGCGCGGCCGCCACGATCGTCGCGGCCAGGTCGTCCGGACGTACGTCCGTCAGCGAGCCCTTGAAGGCGCGCCCGATCGGGCTGCGCGCAGTGGCGACGATGACTGCCTCGGGCACGGTGTCCTCCTCTGCCGGCGGCCAGCCCTGACCCAGACCTACTGGCCGGTAACAAAGCCAGGCTAGCGCAGTGGTGCCTCCTCCTCCGCAGCGGTCTGCACCTGCTGCCGGTCCCGGCCGGGACGGTGCCGAAGCAGCGCCCAGCGGCCCCGGGGCCCGCGCTCGCGACCGCCGACCTGCGCGCCCGCGACCTCGGTGCCGGCGGCGTCGGCGGCCTCGACGGCCGCGAGGGCGATCGGCCGCACCCCCTCGCCGCGCGCCAGGTCCGGCACCGCCTCCGCCTCGTCCCCGAACCACACGTCGAGCACCGCGCACACGGACGGCAGCAGTGCCGCCGCGGCGCTGGCGTAGCCCGCGGTCGAGGGGTGGAAGCGGTCCGGGCCGAACATCTCCTTCGGTGAGGCCGCGAACTCCGGCCCGAGGATGTCGCCCAGCGACACGGTGCGGCCGCCCGCCTCGACGACGACGATGGTCTGGGCGGCTGCGAGCTGGCGGCTGGACCGCCGGGCGATGTAGCGCAACGGCTGGGGCACCGGCTCGACCGTGCCCAGGTCGGGGCAGGTGCCGACGACCACCTCGGCTCCCATCCCGCTGAGCCTGCGGACGGCGTGGTCCAGGTGCCGCACCGCGGTCGGCGGCTTGACGCGATGGGTGACGTCGTTGGCGCCGATCATGATCACCGCCACGTCGGGCGAGGTGTCCTCCACAGCGTCGACCTGATGGGCGAGGTCGCTGCTCTTGGCGCCGACGACGGCCGGGCAGACCAGCCGCACCGGCCGGTCGGCGCACTCGGCCAGGCCGGCGGCCAGCATGGCGCCGGGCGTCTGGTGCGGGTGCTCGACCCCCAGGCCGCAGGCGCTCGAGTCGCCGAGCAGCGCCAGCGTCAACGCGGTGCCCTCGTGGTGCGCCCCGTAGACCCCGTCCGACTGCGGCGGCACCCCTGTCGGCTCGCCGATGGTGCGCCGGGCCAGCGCTGCCTCGGCCCGGACCAGGCCGAAGGCGGCCGCCGACAGCGCGCCCAGCCCGCCGCCGCCGTACGCCGCCGCCATGGCGATCCGGCGGGCGACCCGTGCCCTCGTCATGTCGGCGAGGTCATCTGGAGGAGACCCGTCCGACGGTCCTGCGGCGCAGGAAGCCGCGGATCGCCTCGCGGGCGCCCTGCCGGATCTCAGGCCCGTGCGTGAAGGCGGCCATGTCGTAGTCGAGGTCGCCGAGGACGTGCGCTGTCTTCTTCGCCATCGTGGCGTCGGTGCAGAAGGCGGGGATGGACCAGGTCATCCGAGCGCGCACGTTCCAGATCGAGTCGCCGGTGACCAGGATGCGCGTGGGCTCGTGCAGGAGCGACACGTGGCCGGGGGAGTGTCCGGGTGTGTGCAGCACCCGCAGCCCGCCGGCGACGTCGAGCAGCTGTCCGTCGACCAGCTCTTCCTCGACCGGGGTGGGCGTGCTGCCGCGGTTGCGGCGCATCAGCCTGCCCCCGAGGGTCGACCGGTCGAGGACCGGACCCTTTCCCTCGCGGACGTACGCGGCGTCGCGCTCGTGCGCGGCCACCGTCGCGCCGGTGCGGCCGCGCATGGCAGCCAGTCCGCCGACATGGTCGGGGTGGGCATGCGTGGCGATGATGCGCGTCACGTCGGTGGGGGCGACCCCGATGTGCGTGAGGCCGGCGAGGAGCCGCTTGGGCGCTCGCTTGGTGCCCGCGTCGACGAGCGTGACCTGCCCGTCGTCCTCGACGAACGCCATGGAGTTGACCAGGTCCATCGGCGCCGTCGGGATGCGCCAGACCCCCGGCGCGAGCTCGACGGCAGGACTGTTGGCCACTGGGCGAATCTAGCGGACCCGGACGACGACGCCGGGGGGACCGGACGTGACAGGACGGCCCTAGGCTGCCCGCCATGCAGTTCTACGAGTCCGTCATCGACCTGGTCGGCAACACCCCTCTGGTCAAGCTCGGGTCGGTCGCCGCGGACGTCCCCGCGACCGTCCTCGCGAAGGTGGAGTACTTCAACCCGGGCGGGTCGGTGAAGGACCGCATCGCGCTGCGGATGGTCGAGTCGGCCGAGAAGTCCGGCGCGCTGCGGCCGGGTGGCACGATCGTGGAGCCCACGTCCGGCAACACCGGCATCGGGCTCGCGCTGGTGGCTCAGCGGCGCGGCTACCAGTGCGTGTTCGTGCTGCCGGACAAGGTCTCCCAGGACAAGATCAACGTCCTGACGGCGTACGGCGCCCGCGTCGAGGTGTGTCCGACAGCGGTGGCCCCGGAGGACCCGCGCTCCTACTACTCGGTCAGCGACCGGCTCGTCCGGGAGATCGACGGTGCCTGGAAGCCGGACCAGTACAGCAACGCGGACAACCCGCGCTCCCACTACGAGACCACAGGGCCGGAGGTGTGGACCCAGACCGAGGGACGGGTGACGCACTTCGTCGCGGGCGTCGGGACCGGCGGCACGATCAGCGGCACCGGTCGCTACCTCAAGGAGGTCAGCGACGGGCGGGTGCAGGTGATCGGGGCCGACCCCGAGGGGTCCGTGTACTCCGGCGGCACCGGCCGGCCGTACCTGGTCGAGGGCGTCGGCGAGGACTTCTGGCCCTCGGCGTACGACCCCGAGGTCGCCGACGAGATCGTCGCCGTGTCGGACCGGGACTCCTTCGTCATGACCCGCCGCCTGGCCCGCGAGGAGGGGCTGCTGGTGGGCGGCTCCTGCGGCATGGCGGTCGTCGCGGCGCTGCGCGTCGCCGCGCGGCTGACCGCCGACGACGTGGTGGTCGTGCTGCTGCCCGACGGTGGTCGCGGCTACCTGGGCAAGATCTTCAGCGACGACTGGATGGCCGACTACGGCTTCGTCGAGGACGGCGCCGGCCCGGAGGGCGTCACGGTGGGGGAGGTCCTCCGCCGCAAGGGCCCCGAGGTGCCCACCCTCGTGCACGTCCACCCGTACGAGACGGTGCGGGAGGCGATCGACGTCCTCCGGGAGTACGCCGTCTCCCAGATGCCCGTGGTCAAGGCCGAGCCGCCGGTGACCGCAGGAGAGGTGGTCGGGTCCGTCATCGAGCGGGAGCTGCTCGACGCGCTGTTCAGCGGCCGGGCGCACCTCGCGGACCCGGTCGAGCGCCACATGTCGGCACCGCTGCCGATCGTGGGCTCCGGCGAGCCGGTGTCGGCCGCGACCGCCGCTCTGGAGACCTCGGACGCCTTGCTGGTGCACGAGGACGGCAAACCGGCCGGCGTGCTGACCCGGCAGGACCTGCTCAGCTTCCTCGCCGCGGGGTGACCGGGCGGCATGAAGACCGGATTCCGCCTGGAGGACGCCTGACGCCGCCTCGCCCCGTCATCTCCCCGTTGATCATGCAGGGATGGTCGCCGTGGTGCGGCCAGAACGGCGGGCGTGGAGGCGGTCCGGAAAGACGACGCAACGGTCGTTTGGGGGGCTCAAGGCGCGGGGTGAAGCGGTTGCATCGTCTTTCGGGTTCGGAAGGATCGCCTCCGTCGCCAGTCAGTCGTCGATCGAGGAGTTCGCGGCGGGCTGGCGCGGGGTGGTTTCCGGTGATCGACTCGGGTAGGACGGAGACGGCGCCCGGCAGACGCCAGGCGGCGGTCCAGCAGGACCCCTTCCAACCGGAGAGGAATCGCATGCTCGACGACGACATGACGACCACCCCTGACGAGCACGGGCCGGCAGACGGCGGCGCGGGAACCGGATCCGACGGCGGCGCGGACGGCGGTGCCGACGGCGGTGCCGACGGCGGCGCGGACAAGGGCGCGGACAGCGGTGCCGACGGTGGAGCCGACGGTGGCGCGGACGGTGGAGCCGACGGTGGCGCGGACAGCGGGGCCTGAGGTAGTGCGCTGAACGAGCACGGTGTCCGGGGCGGGTCGCAGGGGAGCACTCTGCGGCCCGCCTTGCAGCGGTGCATCGCCGGAGCGCCCGACGATTTCGCCCGCGACACCTGGGCGAGCGCGCCGCTGCTGTCGACGGCCGAGCAGCTGCCGGCGACGTACGCCGGCTTCGGTGACCTGTTCTCCCTCGACGCGGTGGACGAGCTCGTGTCGCGGCGAGGGTTGCGGACGCCGTTCATCCGGGTCGCGAAGGGCGGCGCCGTCGTCCCCGCGAGCCGGTACACCCGGTCCGGCGGCACCGGTGCTCAGGTCGCCGACCAGGTCGCCGACGACCGGCTGCTCGACCTGTTCCTGGACGGTCACACGATCGTGCTCCAGGGTCTGCACCGGCTCTGGCCGCCGCTGATCGACTTCGCAGGGCAGCTCGGGGCAGATCTCGGCCATCCGGTGCAGGTCAACGCCTACATCACCCCCAGCTCGTCGAAGGGCTTCTCCGCGCACTACGACGTCCACGACGTGTTCGTGCTGCAGGTGGCCGGCGAGAAGCGGTGGCGCATCCACGACCCGGTGCACCCCGCGCCGTTGCGCGACCAGCCGTGGACGGACCACCAGGCGGCGGTCGAGGTGCGGGTGCAGGAGGACCCGGTCATCGACGCGGTGCTCAGACCGGGCGACGCGCTCTACCTGCCGCGCGGCTACCTGCACGCCGCCGAGGCCCTGGGCGAGGTCACCTGTCACCTGACCGTGGGCGTGCACCCGGTGACGCGCTACGCGGTGCTGGAGGCGCTGCTGGACGTCGTGTCGGACGAGCCGCTGCTGCGCGCGTCGCTGCCGCTCGGCGTCGACGTCTCCGACCCAGCCGACCTCGAGGCGGACCTGCAGGCGACGGTCGAGGCCCTCGTCGCCCGGCTCGGCGCGGTCACCGCGGCGGACGTGGCCGACCGGCTGGCCCGGGGCGGGCTGGGCTCGGCCCGGCCGGCACCGATCGGGCCTCTGGCGCAGGCCGCCGACCTGGGTGCGCTGTCCCCTGAGTCGGTTCTCGCCGTGCGGCCGCACCTTCGCCACGTCCTGACGGCTGAGGACGGCGAGGTGGCGCTCGCGCTCGCCGATCGGGTGGTCCGGCTGCCGCTGGCGAGCAGCAAGGCGGTCCGGGCCCTCCTCGACGGCGAGCGGCTGCGGGTCGCCGACCTGCCCGGGCTGGACCCGGATGACGCGATGGCGCTGGCCCGCCGGCTGGTTCGGGAGGCGGTCGTCGTGGTCGACTCCCGTCCGTGACGGTCGATTCCGGCGTACCCCGACCACGCTGCTCCGTCGCCGCGCGGCATCGCGCTGACCCGATGCCCGGGACGGCTGCACCCGGCGCGGGCTTCCTGCTGATCGAGCAGCCCGGCGGCTGGGGACGTCAGGCGCTGACCAGTTCCCGGCTCGACCCGGAGGTCGGCCGGGCGGTGTCGGCGCGAGCCATCGCGCTCGGACTGCGTGCGCTGCTGATCCGCCGCCCGGGCCGGCACCGCGCGCCGGCTCGGCGGCGGTGGGCGGTGGTGAGCTCGCGGGCGGGGCGGGAGACCGCGTGGTGGGGCGACTTCGGCGCGGACGAGGAGCTGCTCAGCCTCCCCCTGGACGGCAGCGCCGGCACGCCGTCCGACCTGTCGTTCTTCCTGGTCTGCACCCACGGGCGCCACGACACCTGCTGTGCGGTCGAGGGCCGCCCGGTCGCGGCGGCGCTGGAGAGGTCCCGTCCGGGTACGGCCTGGGAGTGCTCGCACGTCGGGGGTGACCGGTTCGCCGCCAACGTGGTGGCGATGCCGCACGGTCTCTACTACGGCCGGGTGACCCCCGAGGAAGCGCCTGCGCTGGTGGACGCGCACGAGCGGGGCGAGGTGCTGCCCGGTCTGCTGCGCGGGAGCACCACTCACACCCCGGCTGCCCAGGCTGCGGTCGCCCATGCCCGCCAGGTCCTCGGCGAGCGCCGGCTCGACTCGCTGACCCCGGCGGGAACCATCCACCTGGGCGACGGTCGCTGGCAGGTGCGGTTGCGCCACAGCCCGCGCAACCTGATCGCCACCGTGCAGGTGACGGCCGCCGCGGACGCCGGCTACCTCACCTGCCACGCGCGGGGCCTTGCGCATGCCCCGCACTACGACGTCGTGGACCTCGTCGAGGTGGGCTGACAGCCGTCCGGGAGGTGCCGGGTCAGGCCTCCGGGAGCTCGACGCCGGTGGGGGCGTCCTGTCCATGAGCCGTGGCGTCGTACGCGACCGGGCAGAAGCCGTGGTTGCAGTAGCCGTACGGGTGCTTGTGCAGGTAGCCCTGGTGGTAGTCCTCGGCGTACCAGAACTCGCCGGCCTCCGAGACCGGGCGGATCTCGGTGGAGATCTCCCCGAAGCCGGCCTCCTTCAGGGCTTGCTGGTAGCGCGCGCGGGACTCCTCGGCCTCGGCGAGCTGCGCGTCGGTGGTGGTGTAGATCGCCGACCGGTACTGCGTGCCGACGTCGCCGCCCTGGCGGTTGGGGGTGGTCGGGTCGTGGTTCTCCCAGAACGCCTTGAGCAGCGTCTCGAGGGACACCGTCGCCGGGTCGTAGACGACGCGGACGGCCTCGGTGTGGCCGGTCAGGCCCGTGCACGTCTCGTCGTAGGTCGGGTTGGGGGTGTAGCCGCCCTGGTAGCCGACGGCGGTGACGTCGACGCCGGGGATCTCCCAGAAGATCCGCTCGGAGCCCCAGAAGCAGCCCATCGCCACGAAGATCTCCTCGTGACCGGGCGGGACCGGGCCCTCGAGCGGGGTGCCGAGGACGACGTGGTCGGGGGCGATCCGGAACGGCCGGTCGGGGCGGCCCGGGAGGGCGTCCTGCCGGGTGACCATGGTGGGCGTTCTGCCGAAGAGCATGTGACCTCCTGTGCCACTCCCAACCGGTTCGGCGCCGCCCGTGTTCCGGCCGCTGGCCGTTGTGGCCCTGGTCAGCCCCGCAGCAGGGGGCGCGTCAGGCAGGTGGGGCCGCCGTCGCCCTTGTTGGTCTCCGTCGCGGCGTACGTGTGGACCTCAACTCCGTGAGCCTCCAGGGCGGCCCGGGTCCGGGGCGCGCCGTCCGCCATGACCACCACGCCGGGCCGGACCGCCAGCACGTTGCAGCCCTGCGCGTCCAGCTCGTCGGGGTCGCAGGCGACGGTGCGGTAGCCGCGCTCGGCGAGCATCTCCAGCAGCGGGACCGGCGCCAGGGGCTCGAACACGACGGCGATGTCCGGCGCGACGGGCGACACCACGCTCATCAGGTGCATGACGTGGGCGGCGCCGAGGTGGTGGGGCAGGTCGGCGCGCTCGACCGTCACACCCTCGGCACCGAGGATCTCCCCCAGCTGCTGGTGGGCCGCCGCGTTGGTGCGGTAGCTGCGCCCGACCGCCAGGGTCGTCGCGTCCAGCCAGCAGAGGTCGCCACCGTCGGCCGTCGCGGCACCGGTCAACCGCCCGGCGACCGGGACGCCGGCCTTCTCGACCTCGGCGACCAGGAACGCCGGCTCGGCCTGCCGGGCCGGCTTGGCCATCCGCAGCTCGATGGCGCCAGCACCGGTCACGAACACCGGGTCGTACGCGAAGCAGGCGTCGACCATCCCCTCGGGGGCGTCGGCGACCACGACGTCGCAGCCCAGGTCGGACAGCAGGTCGACGAACCCGTCGTGTTCCTTGCGCAGCGCGCTCCTGTCCGGCTCGCGCCAGCCGGCCCCGGCGAAGTCGCCAGTCGTGGTGGGCCGGACCACCAGCACCCGGCGCAGGTGGGCGCACATCGAGCGGACTCCGAAGGTGGCAGAGGTCATGGCGGGCATGGTGCCAGGATCGTGGCCGTCAGGCGCGGGACCGACTGGCGGCCCACTCGTCGGCGATCAGCGCGTAGTCGAGCTCGCTGGTCCACTCGCCCTTGACCCACTCGTTGTCGACCAGGAGCGCCTCGCGCCGCATGCCGAGCCGCTCGAGCACCGCCGCGGACCCGGCGTTGCGCGCGTCCAACCGGCCGACGATCCGGTGCAGGCCGAGCTCGTCGAAGCCGATGCGGAGCATCTCCGCGGCCATCTCGGTGGCGTAGCCGCGACCGGTGAAGTCGGGCTTGAGGACGAACCCCACCTCGCCCGTGCGGTGCTCCTCGCTGACCCACTGGAGGTTGACGTCGCCCACGACGTCACCGGTCTCGCGCAGCACGCCGAGCAGGTTGAGGCCGTCGCCCTGGCGCGCCACCGCTCGGCGGGCGACCTTCTTCTCCAGGTAGGCCAACAGCTCGTCCTCGCCCATCGGCTCCGAGTACAGATAGCGGTTCACGTCCTCCCGCGCGTACATGGCGCGCAGGTGGTCCAGGTCGCTCGACTCGTAGGGACGCAGGTGGAGGCGACGGGTACGCAGGGGGTAGACCAGTTCGAGCACGGTGCCCGAACCTAGCCGGGGCCGATAGGCCGACGCATCGGCCATACGCTGTGCGACATGCAGTTCGAGACCCTCGCGATCCATGCTGGCCAGGAGCCGGACCCCACCACCGGCGCCGTCGTGCCGCCCATCTATCAGGTGTCGACCTACAAGCAGGACGGCGTCGGGGGGCTGCGCGGGGGCTACGAGTACAGCCGCAGCGCCAATCCCACCCGCACCGCTCTCGAGGAGTGCCTGGCGGCCATCGAGGGGGGCCGGCGCGGGCTGGCGTTCGCCTCGGGGCTGGCTGCCGAGGACACCTTCCTGCGTACGGTCTGCGCGCCGGGTGACCACGTCGTCGTGCCGGGCGACGCGTACGGCGGAACCTACCGGCTCTTCGCCAAGGTGCTCGACCGATGGGGCCTGGACTACACCCCCGCGGACGGCCACGAGGTGGACGCGTTCCGGGCCGCGATCCGGCCCGGGACAACGAAGGTCGTCTGGGTCGAGACCCCGACCAACCCGCTTCTCGGCATCGCCGACATCGCCGCACTGGCCGAGCTCGCGCATGACGCGGGCGCGCTGCTCATGGTCGACAACACGTTCGCGTCGCCCTACCTGCAGCAGCCGCTGGCCCTCGGGGCGGACGCGGTCGTGCACTCGACGACGAAGTACATGGGCGGGCACTCCGACGTCGTGGGCGGAGCGCTCGTGCTCGCCGGCGACGAGCTCGGCGAGCAGGTGGCCTACCACCAGAACGCGATGGGTGCGGTCGCCGGACCCTTCGACTCGTGGCTGGTCCTGCGCGGCATCAAGACCCTCGGCGTGCGGATGGACCGGCACTGCGCCAACGCCGAGCGGATCGTCGAGGTGCTGACGTCGCACCCGAAGGTCACCGAGGTGCTCTACCCGGGCCTCCCGGCCCATCCCGGCCACGAGGTCGCGGCCAAGCAGATGAAGGCCTTCGGCGGGATGGTGTCGTTCCGGGTGCGCGGCGGCGAGGACGAGGCGGTCGCCGTCTGCGACCGGACCCGGGTCTTCATCCTGGGCGAGTCGCTCGGCGGCGTCGAGTCGCTCATCGAGCACCCGGGCCGGATGACCCACGCCTCGGTCGCCGGGTCGCCGCTCGAGGTGCCCGGTGACCTGGTCCGGCTGTCGGTCGGCATCGAGGCCGTGGACGACCTGGTCGAGGACCTGACCCGGGCGCTCGGCTAGCCCGCGGGTGGCGCCCACGCGGGTCGTCTGCGTCGACGTCGGCTCGACGTTCACCAAGGCGGCGCTGGTCGAGCTCGGCTCCGGAGTGCTGCTCGGCACGGCGACCCACCGCACCACCGGCGACACGGACGTCATGGACGGCGTCGACGCCTGCCGCGCCGCGCTCGGTGCGGGAACAGAGGTCGAGACGCTCGCCTGCTCGAGCGCGGGCGGCGGGCTGCGGCTCGCCGTCGTCGGGTACGAGCGGGAGGTCACCGCCGAGGCCGGCCAGCGGGTCGGGCTGACCGCGGGCGCGCGGGTGGTGCACGTCTCGTCAGGTGCCGTGTCGGCCGGTGGGCTGCGCGACATCGCGGCGTCACGGCCCGACGTCGTGCTGCTCGTCGGCGGCACCGACGGCGGCAACGCCGAGGTCCTGAGACACAACGCGGAGGCCCTCTCGGCGAGCCGTCTCACGATCCCCACGGTGGTGGCGGGGAACGTCGACGTCCGGGACGAGGTCGTCACCTTGTTCACCGAGAGATCCAAGCCGGTGCGCGCCACGGCGAACGTGCTGCCCGTCATCGGCCGGCTCGACCCGCGGCCGGCCCGGGAGGCGATCCGCGACGTCTTCATCCGGCACGTCATCGGCGGGAAGGGGCTGTCCCGGCGCGCCGACTTCCCGGCGATGGTGCGCGCCGCCACGCCGGACGCCGTCCTCGCCGGCGTCGAGCTGCTCGCCGACGGGGCCGCGGGAGTCGAGGGTGCGGGGGACCTGCTGGTGGTCGACGTCGGCGGGGCGACGACCGACGTCTACTCGGTCGTCACCCCGCAGGGCGAGGACGCGACCCTGCGCAAGGAGGTCGTCGAGGTGCTCTGGCGCAGCAGGACCGTCGAGGGCGACCTCGGCATGCGATGGAACGCGGTGGGTGTGGTCGACGCGGCGCTCGGCGAGCGGCTGCTCGGTTCGGATGAGGAGGCTCGGCTGCGTCCGGCGGCGCAGGTCCGGGCGGCTGACCCCGCGTACCTGCCCGATGCCGACGAGGAGCGGACCGTCGATGCCCGCCTCGCAGAGCTGGCGGTCACGGTCGCGCTGCGCCGCCATGGCCGCGGCGGCAAGGACCTGCGCGAGGTCGCGCTCGTGGTCGGCTCCGGCGGAGTGCTGAGGCACGGCTCGGTGGAGCTGCGGGAGCGCGTCCTGCGGCCGGCGACGAACGACCTGACCGGTGGCTGGCCGGTGCCGGAGGACGCGAACCTGCGCAAGGAGGTCGTCGAGGTGCTCTGGCGCAGCAGGACCGTCGAGGGCGACCTCGGCATGCGATGGAACGCGGTGGGTGTCGTCGACGCGGCGCTCGGCGAGCGGCTGCTCGGTCCGGATGAGGCGGCTCGGCTGCGTCCGGAGGCGCAGGTCCGGGCGGCTGACCCCGCGTACCTGCCTGATGACGACGAGGCGCGGACCGTCGATGCCCGCCTGGCCGAGCTGGCGGTCACGGTCGCGCTGCGCCGCCATGGCCGCGGCGGCAAGGACCTGCGCGAGGTCGCGTTCGTGGTCGGCTCCGGCGGAGTGCTGAGGCACGGCTCGGTGGAGCTGCGGGAGCGCGTCCTGCGGCCGGCGACGAGCGACCTGACCGGTGGCTGGCCGGTGCCGGAGAACGCGAAGACGGTCGTCGACGAGTCGTACGTCCTCGCCGCCGCTGGCCTGCTCGCCGCCGAGCACCCGGAGACCGCAGCCCGACTGCTGGTCGGACAATTGGTGGGACAGGTCTAGGGACGCGTTCCGAGCGCACGGCACCATGCGAACGCGAAGTAAGCAGCAGGCGAGTCGCCCCACACCTGCCAAGCCTCGGCCATCGCGTCGAGCTCGGCTTGAGTGGCGAGCCCGCGCTCGAGCGCCTCACCCGCGAACCACTCGTCGCGGCACTCCTCGGCCCGGTCCGCCGCGAAGGGTGCGAGAGCCTCCTGGGTGCCGTAGCTGATGTAGGTGCTGCTCCCCGTCACGTCGGCGAAGCCGGCCGCAGCCAACAGCCCACGCAGGGCCTTGCCGCGGTAGGGGTCCGCGCTCCCCGTCAGCAACCACAGCTGCTCCCGCACACGGTAGAACGTGCGCAGGAGGTCCTGGCGCGGACCGCTGAGAAGGATGCCGTCGTAGTCGACGCTCGCGACCGCGACCAGCCCGCCGGGCCGCAGCACTCGGTGCATCTCGCGCAGAGCGTCCACCGGGCGGTCCATGGCCTCGAGGGCCGAGTGGCAGAAGCACGCGTCGAACGACGCATCGGGGAACTCCAACGCGTAGGCGTCGCCGATGCGGAACTCGACGTTGGCGACACCGTGACGGAGCGCGTGCTGCCGGGCCCCGTCGAAGTCGTCCTCGGCGTCGATACCGATGACGGACCCGGCGACCGCTGCCAGAGCGTAGGAGATCGCCCCCTCTCCGCACCCGACGTCCAGCAGCCGGGTCTCAGAGTCAAGGTGCGGCAGCAGGAAGTCGGCATAGACCGTGCCGCTGCGACTCGCGAGAACGTCGTCGAACGTCATGGGGCGGCTCCTAACCAGGAGGTACGTCGACCCGTTGCTCAGGCTGCGGCCGGTGCTTGGTCTCTGTCGAGAGCAACGACGTGACGAGCCCGGCGGCGAGGACGGCCGCGGTGACCCCGAAGGCGGCGCCGAACGAGTACTCGTCGGCGAGCCACCCGGCAGCCAGCGGGCCGATGACCGCCCCGAGGTCGGCCGACATCTGGAAGGCCGCGACCACCGTGCCGCCCCGCCCGGAGACGACGTCGCCGACCGCTGCGCTCGGTGCCACCGACAGGAACGCCGAGCCGACGCCGAACAGCGCCATCGCGATGACGTAGACGGCGAGTGAGTCGCTGACGGCGACCGACACCATCGATGCCGTCGCCACGGCCGAGCCGATCACCATCGCGGGTCGTCGGCCGACCCGGTCGGCGAACCCCCCTGCCCAGAGCAGCAGCCCGCCCTGTGCGGCTGCCGACACGAAGAACCCGACACCGATCCAGGTGCCCGACGCGTCCATGCCCTCGATGACGAAGAGGGGGATGAGCGAGCTCCGGACGCCGAAGAGCGCCCAGCCGTTGCCGAGGTTCGCGACCAGGGCCGCGCGGTAGCCCGAGACACGAAGCGCCCGGGGCAACGTCACCGTGGTCGTCGCCGTCCTCGACTCCTCGACCTCGTGCAGCGCCGCCCGGCTGAGGAAGAGCAGGCCGATGCCGCCCGCGACGGCGAGGGTGACCGCGTAGACGAAGAACGGGGCGCGCAGCGAGATGTCGGTGAGCGGCCCGCCGATCGCCGGGCCGGCGATGGCGCCGATCAGGAAGCCGGACTGCCACATGC
This sequence comes from Actinomycetes bacterium, assembly GCA_036380775.1. GTDB lineage: Bacteria > Actinomycetota > Actinomycetes > JACCUZ01 > JACCUZ01 > DASVED01. The sequence continues at coordinate 4,103 of DASVED010000028.1, read as the reverse complement.
CGGTGGCCCGGCCGCGCTGGTCGGCGTCGACGACCCGGAGCAGCAGGGACATCGCCGACACGGTGAACATCGCCGAGCCGATCCCGCCGACCCCGCGCAGCAGGAGCAGCTGGGTGTAGCTCTGCGCGAGACCGGCGAGCGCGCTGCTGACGGCGACGATCCCGATGCCCAGCGCGAGCACCAGCCGTTCGCCGATCCTGTTGACCAGCCGGCCGCTGCTCAGCGCCGACACCAGTCGCATGAACGCGAACGCCGAGATCACGGCACCGGCGGCAGTCCTCCCGACGCCGAACTCGCGCGCGTACACGGGGATCGCCGGAGCCACCACGCCGAAACCGACCGCCACCGCGAAGGCCACGGCGGTGAGGACCGCGACCTCGCGGGGAAGCCCGCCGAACGGGTTGCTCCTCACGGGCGCGGGGCGCGCGTACGCGGCCAGGCTCGGCGGGACATCGCGCACAGGCTATGCGGGGCCGACGACAGCCGGTGCGCGACCTCGAGCCGTCCCCGGCCGTGGCGGGTGTGACGAAACGGGACAATTCGCTACCGTCGTCTCCTTGTCCCTGCCTGCCGCCGGGTGCACGAGGTCCGGCGACGTGATCGAAGGAGCCCGTCGTGAGTCCCCGCAACCGAGGCCGCCACCGACAGAGGAGCCGGACCAACCGGGCGACTGACGCGGCCGTCCCGCTCGCCGTCGGAGGCGCCGTGGCGGCCGCCGCGATGATCGTCCCGGTGGTCGCCGGCACCGGGACCCGTGACGGTGGCGGCCGGGCTATCGCCGGGCCGGACGATCGTGACCGGACGGACCGTGGCACCCTGCTGACCTTCCCGGTGCCGGTCACGCCGGTGCCGAGCGGCACCGCCCAGGCGGGTACCGGCGACGGGTCGGGCACGGGCCAGGCTCCGAGCATCGGCGGTGCCGACGCGGGTGCCGCCGGTGCCGCCGGTGCCGCGGCGTCGGGTGGCGGCACCGGCCAGGGGTCGTCCTCGGGCGGGGCGGGGTCGACCGACGACCAGCCCGGCAGCACCGCTCCGACGACACAGCCGTCAGAGCCCACGGACGAGTCCGAGCCGAGCACGGAGCCGGACCCGATCCCGCTTCCGACCCTGCCGCACCGGCCGACCGGGCTGCCGCTGCCGTCGGCCACGGTGACGCTGCCAGGACTCTGATCCTGTCCGCTGACAGCCCGGTGGGTCAGATCGGCCCGAAGGCTCCCGTGAGCCCGAGCACGAACAAGACGGCACCGAGGGCAACAGCGATCGCGTGCGGCAGGGCGACGTGCGGATACAGAAAGATCCATCGGTTGCCCCCGGGCTCGTCGTTGATGTCCTTCCACGGCCGAGGGACGCGAGGGTCTCCCTTGGAGGCGCCGCCGCGGATCCGCGGCCCTGCGGTGAACCAGCTCCAGTCGATGAGCGGCGACGAGGCGACACCGTGTGTCGTGTCCTGGCCGTACAGCTCGTGGGCGATCACCTCGATGTCGCCCATCCGGGGGTAGTACCGCATCTGGTGCAGCTTGACGGAGGCTTCGATGAGCCAGAACGCCAGCGCTCCAGCAGCTGCGACCAGGAAGAGTCCGTAGTGGTCCTGCTGGAAGCCAAGGGCGAGAGTGGCCAGAGCGAAGGTGACTCCCCAGCTCTTCACGGTCAGGAGCCGTTGGTCGAAAGCGGCGACGATGTCGGCGATCCGGTAGTACTCGGTCATCAGGTCGCCGTGCAGGTAGTCCCGTCGGGCTCCGTCAGCCTCGTCAGACACGTCGACCTCCGTGGTCTCGCTGTCGCCGCCCAGCGCGTCACCGTCATGCTTCCACGGGAGTGGTGGCTCGCTGCCGCGTACCGCTGACGTGTCCTTCTGCATGGGACGTCTCCGCGGAAACGTCCGTCGACCGTCGCGGTGCTGCATCGGAGGTGCAAGCCCGGCTGACCGCGGTCCGCGGGCGTGCCCGCTCGGAGCGCGCGGCGCTTTCTCGGCGTCACCGTCGCCCGGCTGTCCGGGCACCAGATTGCGCCGGACCGAGCGGTGCGTCCCTGCCGGATCAGCAGCGCTGACGGTGCCCGTTCCCGCGGTCAACGGCGCGCGGATCCGGCATGAACGCACCGACGCACCGGGTGCGGGGATCAGCGACTCCCGGGACGCCAGGACGCCCCGCCCGGCTGCTGCCGGACGGGGCGTCGGGTGTCCCTACGGGATCAGTCGTCCCAGGGACCGAAGTCGTCCTCGACCATGCTGGTCTCCTTTCCATGCGCCCGCCTGCGACGCGCCACACAAGGGCGCGGAGACGGGTTACTCGATGAGTCCTGCGCTCGGCGCGTCATCGCGCCGTGAACGGGACCGGGCGCATCACGATCAGCGCTCCGGGCAACCTCTTGGCGGGTTGCTGTCACCCAGTGTACTCGGCAGACCCCCCGGCCTGCCTTAGCCCTCGGGCGGACTCGTCCGGGGTGCTGGCACCACCCGGGTCCGCCAGGTGCCCCGGTTCTGCTCTTCCGAGCCCGGCGCGACGCTCGGAGCAGGTGGCCGGCGCGGTCGCCGCGGACGTCGTGGGGAGTGGACCGTGTGCGCACAACAGTCAGGGTGGACACCGGGTTGCCCGTTCGCCGACCTCGCCGGTGGCGAGCCTGCCCTGCTCGAGCTGATGGCGGCCCGGCGCCCTACCAGCGCGCCGCCTCCGGAGGCGGTGGCTGCGGGTCGGGAGCCAGGGCGGCGAGGTCCGACTCCCACGTGACGTCGTCGCCGCCACCCGCCCGGACCTGCAGATGCCCGTCCGACGTGGCGACCAGCAGCCGGCCGTCCGCCGTCCAGTCGGCCCACTGCACCCCGGTGAGCACGCGGTCGACGGCGCCGCCGACCAGGCCGCCGGTCAGGCGGTACACCGGGTCGCCGTAGTGGCGGGTGTCGAACGAGCGGAAGGCCGCGTAGGCACCGGCCACCTGCAGGGTGGCACCACCGCCCGGGCGCGGGCGGGCCATGGTGAGCTGCGGCGCCCGCTGAATCTCCCACGGGTCGCGCTCGTCGTAGGCCGGGCCGTCCGGTGTCTCGGTCCAGCCGGTCCGGCGCTCCACGGCGTAGCTCACGGAACGCCCCCACCCCAGGCCGTACCGAGCCCGGCACGGCATGGCATCGCCCTCGTCGGGTTCCCCGACGTCCCACACCGACCGGTCGTCGTCGAAGCGCACGCCTTGCGTCCACGTCCCGTCGGTGCCCCAGGCGGCGAGCGCGCTCGCCCAGGGCAGCCGGGAGACGGCGACGTAGGTGCCACCAGCGCGCCAGTCTGCGGACGGTCGGCCGGTCAGGACGAAGTACGCGAGCCAGCGACCGTCAGGGGACAGGTCGCAGCGCTGCGGGTAGATCGTGCCGCGCAGCCAGGCACCCGGTTGGTAGGCCGGCTGCACACCCACGTCCCATCGACCGATGTGGCACCAGTCGCTGGGTCCGCGCCGCAGCACGGCGACGACCGGGGCGTCCCGGGCCGGGATCCCGAACAGCCGCGGCGGGGTCACCCGGCACGGCGCGCAGTCCGCCGGCTGCGCCCGGTGCGGCGGGCCAGGTAGTCGCTGACGACGTACTGCCCGAGCCGGCGGGGGTCGGGCTGCAGGACCCGGCCGCCGTTGCGCCGGGCCAGCTCCTGCATGAACCCGACCAGCCGGGGGTCGTCGTCGAGGGCGAACACGTTGAGGGCCGCCCCGCGCCGGGTCATCCGGTCGACCTCGGCGACGGTGAGGGCGATCGTCTCCGGCTCGGGCGGCCAGGCGAACCACGGCCGGCCGCCGGGCAGCAGGTGCGCCGTCGGCTCGCCGTCGGTGACCACCAGGACGACCGGTTCGGACTGGGGGTGCTCGTCCAGGAACCGGCCGGCCAGGATGAGCGCGTGCTGCAGGTTGGTGCCCTGCACGTAGTCGGCGTCCAGCCCCGCGAGCTCCGTGGGGGCCAGCGTCCTCGCGTACGACGAGAAGCCGATGATCGTCAGCGCGTCCTGCGGGAACTGGCCGCTGACCAGCGCGTGCAGCGCCAGCGCGGTGGACTTGGCGACGCCCCAGGTGTCGCGCAGGACCATCGAGTAGGACAGGTCGACCAGCAGGCAGACGGCGGCCGAGGTCCGGCG
>DASVED010000027.1:0-6550 GCA_036380775.1 Actinomycetes bacterium | reverse complement strand
GTCCTCGCTGGCGGCGACGGCCGCAGCAGTGAGCCGGCCCGCGTCGGAGATCAGCCCGTCGACCAGGCGGAGGTCGCCGCCGGTCGCGACCGTCTCGGCGCGGGTGATCGACGGCGCGTCGACCGGCATGGTGACGGTCATCGCCAGCCCGGCCCGCGCCGCGTAGGTTGCCCACGCCGCGCCCGCGTTGCCGTTGGTGGGCATCGCCATCCGGGTCGCGCCGAGCTCCTTGGCCCGCGAGACGCCGACCGCCGCGCCGCGGGCCTTGAACGACCCGGTCGGCAGCAGTCCCTCGTCCTTGACGAGCAGCCGGTCCAGGCCGAGCTCGGCCGCCAGCCGCGGCGCGTCCAGCAGCGGCGTCATGCCCTCGCCGAGGGTGACGACATGCTCGGGCGCCGACACCGGCAGCAGCTCGTGGTAGCGCCACAGGTCGGGGCGGCGCGCGGCGACCTCGTCGCGGGTCGTCGTCACCGCGCCGAGGTCGTAGCGCGCCAGCAGCGGTGACCCGCACGCCGCGCAGACGCCCTGCCGGACCGTCGCGTCGTGCCGCGCGCCGCAGCGCGGGCAGTCGAGGTGCGACAGCGCGGAGTACGGGTACGTCGGGTACGTCGGGTACGTCGGGTACGTCGGCACGGCGCCCATCCTGTCGCCCCACCTGTGCGCACCATGATCCAGGTGACGCCGCGGCCCCCTGCGGGGCGCGGATGTCACCTGGATCACCGGCGTGTGGTTCAGCGAGTGGGTCAGCCCGTGGGTCAGCCCGGATGTCAGCCCGGATCCGCCGTTCGTCGCTCGCGGCGGCGGCGCAGGGCCCGCCGGATGCGCGTCGCCAGCAAGGCGACCAGGGTGCCGCCGGTCAGCAGCAGCAGCGCGGCGATGCCGGCCGCCACCCACGGCGCGACGACGACGAGGGAGATCAGCCCGGCGACGGAGACGTCCTCCGCCACGCTCGCGGCGATGTTGCTGGCGGGCTCGGGGGAGGTGTTGATGGCCAGCCGCAGGCCACCTTTGACGAGGTGCGACGCCAATGCCGTCACGCCGCCGGTGGCGGTCAGCACCGCGGTCTCGAGGCTGTCGGCGTCGCCGGCCACCAGGAGACCGATGGCGGCACCCACGGTCGGGCGGATCGCGGTGTGGACGGCGTCCCAGGTGGAGTCGACGTACGGGATCTTGTCGGTGACGAACTCGAGCGCGTAGAGGACCGCGGCAGCGACGAGGACGTCGGTCCGCTCGAGACCGTCCGGCACTGCGTCCACCCCGCCGAGGCGGCCGAGCAGGCCCAGCACCAGCACCGTGGCGTAGGCGTTGACCCCGCTGGCCCACCCGGAGGTGAAGACGAGCGGCAACAGCTCGGTCATGGCGCCCTCCCGGCCAGCGTCCCCTCGACGTCGAGGACGGCGAAGCGAGCGAACAGCTCCTCGGTGTACCACCGGAGCTCGGTCGTGCGCCGCACCACCTCGACGTGCGGCGCCCGCCGGTGGGCGAACTCGGTGAGGGACTCCGGCGAGTCCCACAGGCTGAAGGTGCCCTGGAGACCGATGGGTGCCTCCCCGATACCGACCGCCAGCCGCAGGCCCGCGCACCGGTGCAGGTCGGCAGACACCGGCGGCACGGAGCGCCAGAACGTCACCGTCCGTCGCGCGGCGATACGGGCACGGGTGACGGCGGCCACCGGTCCGACGTACGGGCTGGGGACGGGGTCGCCGAACGGGCGCCGGCCCGACCACTCGCCCCGGCTGGCCAGCGGCCGCATCCGCACCCGGAGGCGCTCCGTGGCGATCCGGCCCCATGACCGGCTGACGTCGCCGCCCTCGAAGGCCTCGGCGTCGGCTTCGCTGCGCCAGGTCGCCAGCACGCCCCAGTGGTGGAGGTCGGCGTCGCGGACGGTGAAGGTCCGCCCGTCGCCGGTGCCCAGCAGCTTGGCGAAGGCCGGTCGGTGGCTGCCGCTGCGCAGGGGTCTGCGGTGGCGCGCCATCCGCAGCACCGCGCCGGGCACCTGGTGCGTCGGCACCCCCCACAGGTGCATCGTCACCAGGGCGGGGACCTCGCTCACGGTGGCGAACCCTACGCATCCCTGCGTGGGGCCACAGGGTGAGCGGATTCTGGTCAAGAGGGGTGCGCCCCCGGCCGACATGGGTAAGGAGCGGCTAGAGAGTCAGACCGAGTCAGTTCCCTGGCCGACGTGGTTCCCGCATTTGCGCCCGACCCGAGAGACATGCCGTGCCCGAAGCGCCCTCCGCACCGTTGCACCGCCGTCACGCCCGGACCGCCCGTTTGCTGCTCACCGTCGGTCTCGCGGTTGCCGTCGGCGTGTCGGTCTGGAGCGTGGACCGCGTCCCCGCCGCGTCCTGGCAGCCCGCTCTGCTCGGCCTCCTGCCCTGGGTGCTCGGCAAGTACCTGCTGTGCCCGCTGCGCTGGCACGCGCTGTCGGTGGCCGGCCAGAACCGCCGGTGGCACCTGCGCGCGTACGCCGAGAGCGAGCTCATCGGCCTGGCCTCTCCCGCTCACGTCGGCGCCGACGTGTGGCGGATGCACCGCCTGCGGGGGACGGGCATGACCCGGCCCTGCGCGCTGGCGGAGGTCGGACTGGACCGGCTGGTCGGCGCGATCGGCCTCACCGTGTTCGTCGTCGTGTCCGGCGCCACGCTGCCGCCGCGGCTGCTGGCCGCCGCTGCCGGGCTGGCCGCGGCCGTCGTGGTCATCGGCCTGGTCGTGCACCGGATGCGCCCCGGGGTCCTCATGGCGCGGCCGCTGCCCAGGCCGAAGGTGCTGGCAAAGGGCATCCTGTTCTCGATGGGCTACCAGCTCACGATCATGGGCCTGCTGATCGGCACCGTCGCGGCGATGGGGGAGCAGGTCCAGCCGCTGGCGCTGCTCGGTGTGTTCGGGGCCAGCCAGGTGGCCGGCATCATCCCGGGCGTCCACGGCGCGAGTCCGCGTGACGGGGCGCTCGTCGTGGGGCTGGCGTCGTTGGGCGTGACCTGGACGGCCGCCCTCGGCGCGGTCGCCCTCACCGCGGTCCTGGCCTGGCTCCCCGCGCTCCTGCTGGGCGGCGCCTGCCTCGGCGTTCGCCGGCTGCGCGCCGCTCTGCCGGCCTGATCGACCCGATCGACCTGATCGGCCAATCCACCTATCCGCCGACGCGACGCGCCGCTGAACCCCCTTGCGCCCCGGCGCACTTGCGGCGACGGTGTGAGCAGCGACCGTGTCGGCAGAACCGGGGAGGGGCGGATGGCGGGCGTCGGACGAGCGGGCCTGGGGACTGGTCGTCCCCGGGCCCGCCTCCTGCTCACCGAGGTCGGCCTGGTCGTTGCCGGTGTGCTGGTCTACTTCGGCGTCCGAGGGCTGACCGCGGCGAGCCCGGCCGCCGCCGTCGCCAACTCCGAAACCGTCGTCGGGTTCGAGCGGCGCCTCGGCCTGGACATCGAGACCGCGGTGCAGGACCTGCTGCTCGGGTGGGAGCCGTTCGTCGTCGCCATGAACTGGGTCTACATCTGGGGCCACTGGCCGGTCATCTCGGCGGTCCTGGTCTGGCTGTTCCTGACCCGCCAGCCGGCCTACCGGGAGGTGCGGGCCGTGCTGCTGCTGTCCGGTGCCGTCGGGCTGCTGGTGTTCGCGGGGTTCCCGGTGGCGCCTCCGCGCCTGGCCGACCCGACCGTGGTGGACACCGTGACGGAGCACTCCCAGTCGTACCGCGTCCTGCAGCCCGCCGCCCTGGTCAACAAGTACGCCGCGATGCCGAGCCTGCACGTGGGCTGGGACCTGCTGATGGGGATCGCCATCGTCTCGAACGCCAGAGCGGTCGCCGTCCGGGCGGTCGGTTTCGTGCTGCCGGCCGTCATGGTCGTCGCCGTGGTCGCGACGGGGAACCACTACCTGGTGGACGCCGTCGCGGGAGTGGCACTCGTGCTGGCCAGCCTGGTCGTCGTGCGGGGGCTGCAGGACTCGCGGGGGTCCACGCCCGCCGGGCCCACCGGCGCCGTGCCGCGTCAGCGATCGGGGGCCGGCTCCGACCGTGACGACCCGGACCGGGTCGCCCGCCGATGACGGCTGGCGGCCTCGTCACGATCGCGCACCGGCGGGGCAACACGGTGGACGGGCTGCGCGAGGCGCTCGAGCTGGGGGTGGACCTGGTGGAGTGCGACGTGCATGCCTACCGCGGGCGCCTGGAGGTGCGGCACCTCAAGACGATGGGCGGCCTGCCGTGGCTCTGGGACCGCGGCGAGCTGGTGCAGCGGCGGCTGCACCGTCCGCTCGAGCTGGCCGAGCTGGTGGAGTCGCTGGGCGACGACCACCGGCTGATGATCGACCTCAAGGGGGTCCACCCGCGGCTGGCCGGTTCGGTCGCACGACTGCTGCGCGAGGCGGCGCCGGACCGCGGGCTGACCGTGTGCACCAAGAGCTGGTGGATGCTCGACGCCTTCGACGTCCCGGTGCGGCAGGTGCTCTCGGCGGCGTCCCGGCGGGGAGTCGGCCGGCTGCGGGCGAGGCTCGCACGAGGCCCGGCGCACGGCGTCTCGGTACGCCGGTCCCTGCTCACGCCGGCCCTCGTCGAGGAGCTGCACCGGGGCACCGACCTGGTGATGACCTGGCCGGTGGACACTCCGGAGGCCCTCGCCGACGCCCACCGGCTCGGGGTCGACGCCGTCATCAGCAAGGACCTGGACCTGCTCCGCGGCGTGCTCGCCGACCGCTGACCCGGTCGCGGCTCAGTCAGCGCCCACCTCGGGTCACCTCTGACCCTGAGACACAACTGGGGCAGCCGGGACGTCAGCGGTGAGGTCGGGACCACGGCAGGCGACACTCGCCCCGGATGTGTCGTGGAATCAGCGCGGCTCAGTCAGCGCCCACCTCGGCTGCTGTGCCGCTGGTGATCCGGAGCAGCTCGTCGTACGTCGTCGGGAAGACCGTGTGGGGATGTCCGCCGGCTGCCCAGACCTGGTCGTGACGGGCGAGGTCTTCGTCGACCAGGGTGCGCAGCGGCTCCGGATGGCCGACGGGCGCCACCCCACCGATGGCGAAGCCGGTGTGTGTGCGGACGAAGTCGGGATCGGCGCGGTCGACAGTGTGTGCGCCCACCAGGACGGCGACCTTGGCGGTGTCGACCCGGTGGCCCCCGGAGGACATCACCAGCAGGGGGGCACCGTCGGCGGAGAAGACCAGCGAGTTGGCGATCTGCGCCGGCTCCACCCCCAGCTGGGCGGCAGCCGCGGCCGCTGTCCGGGCCGAGTCGTCGAGCAGCCGCACCCGTCCCTCGACGCCGAGCTCGGCCAGCCGCGCGGTCACCCGGACCACGGCGGGGTGGGTCAGGTGGTCGGTCATGGGCGGCAGATTAGCGAGCCGGCTGAGCGGGACCCGGCTGGTGGTTGACGAACTGTCGGGGGTCGGGTCTACTGTGGGATGTGTTCGAACACCTGTTCGAACAAGCAGATCCACATCGGGGTGGGCTTCCCGCCCGGCGCGCCGGACTCGACCCCCGGTGGCGCCGGGCGGGATCTCCGGCCACGCGGGCTCAGGGTGAGGAGGTCCAGGGGATGACCCGACGCTACGACGACCCGGTGGAGGTCCGCCGCCGCGACGAGGACCCGGCCGAGTTCCTGTGGCAGGGGCGGTTCTACGCGGTGCGCGAGGTGCTGGCCCACTGGGTGGAGACGGGCGCCTGGTGGCAGACCGGTGAGCTGTCTACCGCGGCCGAGCGCGAGGTGTGGCGGGTCGAGGCCAGCCCGGGCCGGGCGCACGGCGCCGGGGTCTACGACCTGTGCTTCGACTGGGCGGCCGGCGGCTGGACGCTGCTGCGCACCCAGGACTGAACGGGACCGACATCGACCGACCATCGACCGACCAGAGAGGAGAGCGCGTGATGACCACCCGGGTCACCAAGGTCGCCGGCGTCAGCGTCGCCGACCCCCTCGTGCGGCGCCCGCCGGTGGTGCCGGCCGCCCACGAGCTGCTCGCGACCGCGCGCCACGACCTCGCCGAGGCGATGGCCACCACCGTGGCGACCGAGCGCTACGCGGCGGCCCACCTGGCCGCGCTGCGGACGGCCGCGGCGGTGCTGGCGGTCCGCACCCGGCCGGCGGCGACCAAGCGGCCGCGCAACGTGTGGTCGATGCTGCCCCAGGTCGCGCCAGAGCTCACCGAGTGGGCGGCGTTCTTCGCCGCCGGCGCCGGCAAGCGGGCCGCCGCCGAGGCAGGGCTCTCCCGGGCGGTCACCGCGCGCGAGGCCGACGACCTGCTGCGGGACGCGCAGACGTTCCTCGCCCTGGTCGAGACCACCCTCGGCCTCGACCACCAGCCGGTGATCCCGCAGCTCGCCCACCGGGCCAGCTGACCGGGCCACCAGCACCTGACCTGCCACTGACCGGCCCTCCGGGCCCGCACCGCGCCCGACCGTCCGCTCCCCGACCGACAGGCCCACCCGTGCCCAGCGACCCGTTCGTCCACCTCCACGTGGCCTCCGGCTACTCGCTGCGCTACGGCGCGTCGCACCCGCACGTCCTGGTCGAGCGGGCGGCGGAGCACGGGATGGACACCCTCGCCCTCACCGACC
>DASVED010000026.1:0-4679 GCA_036380775.1 Actinomycetes bacterium | reverse complement strand
AGCACGACACCACCGCTGGACACGGTCGCTCCGCAGCTAAGGAACGTGGACCTGTCGGTGACGAGGTTCCGGGCCGCCCGGTCCGGCCCGTCGTTGGGCCCCACCCGGACCGGGATCGGCACCAGGGTGCGCTTCGCGCTGACCGAGCGGGCTTCGGTTCGCTTCACCGTGGCGCGGGCAGCACCCGGCCGCAAGGTCGGGACCCGGTGCGTCAAGCCGACGGCAGCCAACAGCGGGCACAAGAGCTGCACCCGTTGGGTCCGGGTTCGCGGTTCCTTCTCGGTCACCCGCGCCAAGGGCGCCACCGCCGTCACCTTCCGGGGCCGAGTAGGTGGCGTGACGCTGAAGCCGTCCCGCTACCAGCTCAGCCTCCGGGCCACCGACAGCGCGGGGAACCGATCGGTCACCAAGCGCGAGGGATTCCGGATCGTTCGTTGAGAGCGCACGCCCGCGCGTCGATGGCCCGTTCCAGTGGCCTCAGCGTGTAAACCGGACGGGAGCGTTGCACGTCCTACCGGTGTGGCGCGACTGATGACGAGACCGGCGGCCGCCGTGACGGCGAGGAGCACGATGACCGCGACCCAGGTCTGGGGAGCCGACGAAGCCGTCACCCACCTGTACGCCGCCCACTACCGGTCGCTGGTCCGGCTGGCCGCCCTGCTCCTGCACGACACCGGCACCGCCGAGGAGGTCGTGCAGGACGCGTTCGTGGCGATGCACGGCGGATGGCGACGGCTGGCCGACCCCGACCGCGCGCTGGCCTACCTGAGAGCCTCGGTCGTGAACCGTTCCCGGTCCGCGCTGCGGCACCGGGCCGTCGAGGAGCGCCACCCACCGCGAATCGCACCCGACGCGGCCAGTGCCGAGCACGGCGCGCTGCTGGCGCTGGAGCACGCCGAGGTGATGGCAGCCCTGCGCGCGCTGCCGACGCGACAGCGCGAGGTGCTGGTGCTGCGCTACTACGCCGACCTGTCCGAGGCCGACATCGCCGATGCCATCGGCATCAGCCGGGGCGCGGTCAAGAGCCACGCCTCGCGCGGTCTGACCGCACTGCGCACGACGTTGGAGCGAACGTCATGACCCACCACGAGGACGACATCACCGCCGCGCGGCTGCGCGCGGCCATGACCGCGGAGGCCGACATGGTCCACCCCACCGACGACGGCCTGAGCAACATCCAGGCCCGCACCGAGGCCGGCGACCGGCCGTGGTGGCGCCACCCCGGCGTCCTGGCGGTCGCAGCGGCGGCTGTGCTGGGTCTGGCTGTCGGCGGGCTGGCGTTCGCCCTCGGCGGTGACGACGACGGCAACGACGTCGTTGCCTCCGATCCCACGACGAGCCAAGCGACGCCGTCCGAGTCGTCACCGACCCCGTCCGAGACCCCGAGCGCGAGCGAGTCGCCGGTCCCCGTCGAGGGCGACGTGTACGTCTACTACGTGATGGACGACGGGCAGAGCCCGCGGCTCTACCGCGAGCTGCGGCCCAACCCGGGCATGGACCCGGTCACCGCAGCGCTCTCGACCCTGCTCGCCGAGCCCGCCGTCGACCCCGACTACTCGTCGCCCTGGCAGGGCACGGAGCTGCTCGAGTACTCGGTCGACGGCGACACCGCGACCGTGGACCTCGGACGGTTCGTCTCGGTCGGCGCGCAGGCGGAGCAGGTCGCGGTGCAGCAGGTCGTCTACACCGTCACGGCCAACGACAAGTCCGTGAAGAAGGTGCAGCTGCTGGTCGGCGGCGAGGCGCCGCAGTCCGGGCACTCCGACTGGTCCGAGCCGGTCGCCCGGGCGCCGATGGTGGACGTGCAGGGACTGATCTGGCTGCTGGGTCCGACCGAGGGAGAGATCGTGTCGTCCCCCGTCGAGATCACCGGCTACGGCACCGCGTTCGAGGCGACCGTGAGCTGGGAGGTCCGTCGCGCGGGCTCTGACGAAGTCGTCGCCGAGGGCTTCACCAACGGCGGCTCGATGGGCGAGTTCGGGGAGTTCGCCGACACCGTCGAGCTCGAGCCGGGTGACTACGAGATCCGGGCCTTCGAGTCCTCCGCAGAGGACGGCCGGCCCCTGCACGTCGACACCAAGACGTTCACCGTCGAGTAACCCCAGCGAGCGCAGCAGCCCCCTTCGTGAAAGCGGTAGGCGGGTCAGAGCCAGCGGGAGCGGGCCAGCAGCACGGCGAGGGCGGCGGAGCCCGCCGTCGAGGTCCGGAGCACGGTCTCGCCGAGGCGGTACGTCGCCGCTCCCGCGTCGCGAAAGGTGCCGAGCTCGTCGTCGCTGACCCCGCCCTCCGGGCCGACGACCAGGACGACGTCGCCGGCGTCCGGCAGCGACAGGGCGGCGAGCGGCTGGGCAGCCTGCTCGTGCAGCACGGCTCCCGCTGCCGCCCGCGACAGCAGGGCAGCCACGTCGCCGGTGGTCGCCAGGTCGGTGACCTCCGGGAAGCGGCTGCGCCGGGACTGCTTGGCGGCCGCCTGTGCCGACGTACGCCATCGGGCCAGCGCCTTCTCACCGCGAGCGTCCCGCCAGCGGGTCACGCAGCGCGAGGCCGCCCACGGCACCACGACGTCGACACCCACCTCGGTCATCGTCTCGACGGCGAGCTCCCCGCGGTCGCCCTTCGGCAGCGCCTGGACCACGACCAGCCGCAGCGAGTGCGCCGGCTCGTCGGCGACAGAGGTCACCGTCACCTCGAGCCGGTCCCGCGCGGCCGCGGCGACGATGCCCTGGCCCCGGCGGCCCAGTCCGTCGGTGAGGACGACCGCCTCTCCGACACCGAGCCGGGTCACTGTCGCGGCGTGGCGTCCTTCGGGGCCGTCGACGACGACCGTGCCGGTGCGGAGCCGGTCGGTGCCGACCACGAACACCGGCGCGCTCATCGGCCGGTCAGCGCTGGTTGAACGCGTCGCGCAGCCGGTTGAAGAAACCGGCCTGCTGGCCGGTGACGTGGCCGACGTCCGGGCCGTCCTCACCGCGGAGGGCGGCCAGCTTGCGCAGGATCTCCTCCTGCTCGGCGTCGAGCCGGGTCGGTGTCTCCACGTCCACGTGCACGACGAGGTCCCCTCGGCCTTGCCGGCGCAGGTGGTGGACGCCGAGGTCGGGCAGCGTGATGGCGTGGCCGGACTGGGTCCCGGCGCGCAGCTCGACCGGCCGCGGGCCGTCGAGGGTCTCGAGAGTCAGCGTGGTGCCGAGTGCGGCCGCCGTCATCGGGACCGACACGGTGCAGTGCAGGTCGTCACCCTGGCGGCGCAACGTCGGGTGCGGCCGCTCGACGATCTCGACGAACAGATCGCCGGCCGGACCACCACCTGGCCCGGCCTCGCCCTCGCCAGCGAGCTGGATGCGCGTGCCGGTGTCTACCCCGGCCGGGACCTTCACCTTCAGCGACCGCCGGGTGCGGACCCGGCCGTCACCGCCGCAGCCGGCGCACGGATGCGGGATCACGGTGCCGAAGCCCTGGCACGCCGCGCAGGGACGCGAGGTCATGACCTGGCCGAGGAAGCTGCGGGTCACCTGCTGAACCTCACCGCGCCCGTGGCAGATGTCGCAGGTGCGCGGGGACGTGCCGACCGCGGTGCCTTCGCCCAGGCAGGTGGGGCAGGTCGTGGCGGTCTCGACCTGGAGCTCGCGGGTGACACCGAAGGTCGCCTCGGACAGGTCGATCTCGACCCGGATCAGGGCGTCCTGGCCACGGCGCTGCCGAGGCCGGGGGCCACGGGTCGCACCCGCGGCGCCCGCACCGAAGAACGCGTCCATGATGTCGGAGAAGCCGAACCCTGAGCCGAAGCCGCCGCCGGTGGAGAACGGGTCACCGCCCAGGTCGTGCAGCTCGCGCTTGCGGGGGTCGGAGAGCACCTCGTAGGCCTTGGTGACCTCCTTGAAGCGCTCCTCCTCGTCCGGGTTGACGTCGGGGTGCAGCCGCCGTGCCAGCCGCCGGTAGGCCTTCTTGATCTCGTCCGGGGTGGCGTCGCGGCCGACGCCGAGGACCTGGTAGTAGTCCACCTTCTGCGCGGCCACTCAGCCGTCACCCACGATCTTGCCGACGTACCGGGCCACTGCGCGCACCGCTCCCATCGTGCCGGGGTAGTCCATCCGGGTCGGGCCGAGCACGCCGAGCTTCGCCAGGGCCTCGTTCTCGGTGCCGTACCCGACGCTCACCACGGAGGTTCCGGTCAGTCCCTCGTGCGGGTTCTCATGACCGATCCGCACGGTCAGGACCGTCGGGTCACTCGCCTCGCCGAGCAGGCGCAGCAGCACCATCTGCTCCTCGAGCGCTTCGAGCACGGGACGGATGCTGTGGGGGAAGTCGGGGCCGAACCGCGCCAGGTTGGCGGTGCCGCCGAGCACGATCCGGTCCTCGTGCTCCTCGACCAGGCTCTCCAGCAACGCCGACATGACGCTGGTCACGACCGGCCGTTGGTCGGCCGTGAAGCGCTCCGGGAGGTCGGCCAGCCGGCCCGCCGCCTCGGGCAGCCGGACACCGACAGTGGCGGCGTTGAGGTGGGCGCGCAGCTCGCCGAGAAGGGCGTCGGGCGCCTCGACCGGCGTCTCGACGACGCGCTGCTCGACGCGACCGGTCGTGGTGATCAGCACGACGAGCAGCCGCGACGTGGACAGTGGCACGAGCTCGACGTGGCGCACGCCCGACCGCGACAGCGAGGGGTACTGCACGACCGCCACCTG
>DASVED010000025.1:0-6266 GCA_036380775.1 Actinomycetes bacterium | reverse complement strand
AGCAGCGCACAGTGGATCGTGGTGCGCTGGTGGATCGTGGTGAGCCGGTCATCGGCCAGGCCAGTCCGGCCGGCGCTTGTCGTTGAAGGCGGCCACGCCCTCCGCGCGGTCGCCGGAGAAGGCCGTCGCCCGCCAGGCGGCGTCCTCCACGTCGAGGCCGGTCGCGAGGTCGATGTCACCACCTCGGCGTAACGCCCGCTTGGCGTTGCGCACTCCCACCGGCGAGTTGCCGGCGATCGTCCGGGCGAGCTCGAGCGCGGCGTCGAGGTCGCCCCCGGCCGGCACCCGGCGGTCGGCCAGGCCGATTCGCTCCGCCTCCGCCACGTCGAGCTTGCGTCCGGTGAAGACCAGGTCAGCGGCCCGCGACGACCCGACCCGCCGGGTCAGCAGCTGGGTGCCCCCGCCGCCCGGGATCACGCCGACCGTCACCTCCGGCAGCCCCAGCACAGCGGTCTCGTCGCAGACGATCAGGTCGCAGGACAGGGCCAGCTCGAGACCGCCGCCCAGCGCGAAGCCGTGGACCGCCGCGATCGTCGGCACCGGCAGGTCGAGGATCCCGCCGAAGCAGGCGCGGAAGTGCGGCCGCTGCGCCATCAGGTCGGCGTCGGTGAACCCGCTGCGCTCCTTGAGGTCGGCGCCGACGCAGAAGGCCTTTGCCGAGGCGGAGGACACGACGACCGCACGCACGGCGTCGTCGGCGGCGAGGGCGGCGGTGGCGGCGGCGACGTCGCGCGCCATCGCGGTCGAGAGCGCGTTGTGCGCCTCCGCGCGGTCGAGCACCAGCTCGACGACGTGGCCGCGCTCGTCGTGCGGCCGCAGGGTGACGAAGTCGTACGAGTCGTACGAGTCGTACGGTGGCAAGGTCGGGCTCACGCTGGCCGAGGCTAACGGGTGCGCCGCACGACCCCGGGACGCACCAGGCCCATCCCGCGCACCGCCCGGGTCCGCTCGACGTCCAGCGCGAAGTCGGGGTTGCCGCCCAGCGCGTCCGCTGTCTCGGCGTCGACCATCACCGTTCCGGGCGCGGCGAGGGCCGTCAGGCGGCTGGCGAGGTTCACGGTCCGCCCGAAGACGTCGCCCATGCGGGTGAGGACCGTGCCGGTCGCGATCCCCACCCGGACGTCGGGGAGGATCGGGTCCTCGGCCATCGTCTCGGCCAGCTCCAGGCCGATCCGTGCCGCGTCGCCCGCCGAGTCGGCCACGAACAGGACCTCGTCGCCGACCGTCTTGACCAGCCGGCCGTGGGCGCCCGCGATGACGTCCGCGCATCGCCGGCCGAAGCGGTCGACCAGGCCGGCGAGCTCCCGTTCCTCGAGCTTCTGCGACAGGCGGGTGTAGGAGACCAGGTCGGCGAAGCCGACCGAGAGCCGGCCGGTCACCGTCTCCCGCGCGGCGATCGCCAGCGCCCGGCCGGACACCGCCGCGAGCTGGCGGCGCCAGACGAAGTGCAGCAGCTCGTCGAGGTCCTCGAGGTGCTCGGTGACCAGGTCCACGGCGCCCTGGGCAGCCTCCTCGACCGGCCGGCCCTGCTCGACGAGGTGCTCCACGAGGGCGTCGTAGAGCCACTCGACCAGCCGCGCCGAGTTGTGGCCCAGCGCCCGGGTCACGCTGACGGCCAGCTCGTCGTCGAGCACGCCGTCGGCGACCAGGCCGGTCAGCCGTCGCAGCGCCTCGAGGTCCTTGTCGGTGAAGGCGACCGCGACGTCGCCGACGTCGGCGAAGCCGACGGCACGCCACAGCCGGCGGGCGTAGTCCACCGGGACGCCGGCGGCCTCGGCGACCTCGTCGCGCCGGTAGCGCCGCGGGCCGCCGAGCAGCCGCTCCTCGACGTCGTCCGAGGTCGGTGGCGGGGGGTCAGCGGGGCTCATGCCGGCGGCGTTCCTCGTCCGCCTCGGCGAGCCGGTAGACGTCGCGCTGGACCTCCTCGACCCGCGGCACGTCACGCAGCACCAGCTGGCCGCGTTCGCCTGCCGACTCCACGACCAGGGTCCCGCAGCGGAGCAGGCGCTCCAGGAGGCTGCTGTGCTCGAACGTCACGTCGTTGACGCGGGACAGCGGCATGTCCCTGCCGAGGCGGGCGATGACGCCCACCCGGGTGATGAGGCGGCGGTCGGTGACGACGTACGACGTCGTGAGCCAGACCAGGAACGGCCAGACGACCCAGCGCAGGATCACGAGGACCGCCACGACCACGATGGCCAGCCGCAGCCAGCGACGGGCCGAGCCGTCGGGCACCACGAAGAAGAGGAACGTCGCGAGCGGGCTCAGGACGAGCAGGATGATGACCGGCCAGACCATCTCCTTCCAGTGCGGGCGCATCGCCAGGACGACCTCTTCGCCGTCGCCCAGCAGCCTCTTGGGGATCCCGGTCACGTGGCGCATCGTGCCAGCCCGCGGAGGTCACCGCACGTGTAGGACGTCTCCCGCCGCCAGCGCGTCGCGGCCCGTGCCGCTCTCGACGACGAGCCTGCCCTGTCGGTCCACGTCGACCGCTCGGCCTCTCGCGGTCGTGCCGTCCGGCAGGTGCACGGTCACCTCGCGGCCCAGCGTGACGCAGGCCGCGCGGTAGTCGCGAAGCAGACCCGTCGACTCGACGTCACCGAGCGCGTCGCACCAGCCGGTGTAGCGGACGGCCAGGTCGCGCAGGACGGCACGCAGCACCGGCTCGCGGTCCACGACCTCGGAGCCCGAGAGGTGCAGCGACGTCGCGGTGGCAACCGGCAGCTCGTCCTGGTGCATCGACACGTTGAGGCCGACACCGACCACCACGGCGCCGCCGACGACCTCCGCGAGCACTCCGGCCACCTTGTGCTCGGCGACCAGCACGTCGTTGGGCCACTTCAGCCCCACGTCCAGACCGCTGAGCCGGGTGAGCGGGCCCGCCACGGACAGGCCGGCGAGCAGGGGCAACCAGCCCCAGTGCGCGCGGGTGGCCACCGGCGGGCGCAGCAGGACCGAGAACGTGAGGGCCGAGCGCGGCGGGGCCGTCCAGGTCCGCTCCAACCGGCCCCGGCCGGCGGCCTGGTGCTCGGCGACGACGACCAGCCCCTCCGCGGCACCCCTCGCCGCCGCCGACGCCACGTCAGCGTTCGTCGAGCCGGTCTCGTCCACCACGGTCAGCTCGGACCAGAGCCCGTCCTCGACGACGAGCGCCGACCGCAGGGCCCGCTCCCGCAGCGGAGGGCGGTCGAGGTCTCGCCACCTGTCTGATGGGCCCGTCACGGCTCACTACGCTACGGCCCATGAGCGCAGAGTCCTCGAGCGTGCCCGCGACCCCGTCGGGGACCGAGGTCCCCGACGACATCGACGTCCACACGACGGCCGGCAAGCTCGCCGACCTGCACCGGCGTAACGACGAAGCGGTGCACGCTGGGTCGGCACGGGCGGTCGAGAAGCAGCACGCCAAGGGCAAGATGACCGCCCGCGAGCGCATCGATGCCCTGCTCGACGAAGACTCGTTCGTCGAGATGAACGAGCTGGCCCGGCACCGCTCGACCGCGTTCGGCATGGACACGTCGCGGCCGTACGGCGACGGCGTCATCACCGGCTACGGCACCGTGGACGGCCGGCCGGTCTGCGTGTTCGCCCAGGACTTCACGGTCTTCGGCGGATCGCTCGGCGAGGTCTTCGGCGAGAAGATCGTCAAGGTCATGGACCTCGCGCTCAAGACCGGCTGCCCGGTGATCGGCATCAACGACTCGGGCGGGGCGCGCATCCAGGAGGGGGTCGTCTCCCTCGGTCTTTACGGCGACATCTTCTACCGCAACGTGATGGCGTCCGGCGTGGTGCCGCAGATCTCGCTCATCATGGGCCCGTGCGCCGGCGGCGCCGTCTACTCGCCGGCGATCACCGACTTCACGGTGATGGTCGACCAGAAGTCCTACATGTTCATCACCGGCCCCGACGTCATCAAGACCGTGACCGGGGAGGACGTCACGCAAGAGGACCTGGGCGGTGCGAGGACGCACAACACGAAGTCCGGCAACGCCCATTACCTCGCGCCGGACGAGGCCGACGCCGTCGAGTACGTGAAGGCGCTGCTCTCCTACCTGCCGAGCAACAACCTCGAGGACCCACCCTCTTTCGACGAGGAGGTCGTGCTCGAGATCACCGACGAGGACCGCGAGCTCGACACCTTCATTCCGGACTCCGCGAACCAGCCCTACGACATGCACACAGTCATCCAGCACGTGCTCGACGAGGGTGAGTTCCTCGAGGTGCAGGAGCTGTTCGCGCCGAACATCATCTGCGGGTTCGGCCGGGTCGAGGGCCGCTCGATCGGCGTGGTGGCGAACCAGCCGATGCAGTTCGCCGGGACGCTCGACATCGACGCGTCGGAGAAGGCGGCTCGTTTCGTGCGCACCTGCGACGCGTTCAATGTCCCCGTGCTCACCTTCGTCGACGTGCCGGGCTTCCTGCCGGGCACCTCGCAGGAGTGGGACGGCATCATCCGGCGTGGTGCGAAGCTCATCTACGCCTACGCAGAGGCGACCGTCCCGAAGGTCACGATCATCACCCGCAAGGCGTACGGCGGGGCCTACGACGTCATGGGCTCCAAGCACCTCGGCGCCGACATCAACCTGGCCTGGCCGACAGCGCAGATCGCGGTGATGGGCGCGCAAGGTGCCGTCAACATCCTCTACCGGCGCGAGCTGGCCGACGCAGGCGACGAGGCAGAAGCCCGCCGCAAGGACCTGGTCCAGGAGTACGAGGACCACCTGGCCAACCCCTACATCGCCGCCGAACGGGGCTACGTCGACTCGGTGATCCCGCCGTCCTACACGAGGTCGTACGTCGTCAAGGCGCTGCGCACCCTGCGCACCAAGCGCCAGACCCTGCCGCCGAAGAAGCACGGGAACATCCCGCTATGAGTGATGAGCAGCGGCCACTGCTGCGGGTCGTCCGCGGTGAGCCGACTGCGGTGGAGCTGGCGGCGCTGGTGACCGTGGTGGCGGCACGAGCCGCGGAGGGCGCCCGGACGGCTCCTTCCCGACGTACCGCATGGAACGATCCCGCGCGGCTGGTGCGAGCCGCGGTGCGACCAGGCCTCGGCGGCTGGCGCGCGTCGGCCCGGCCGAGCTAGCCCTTCACGTAGGACAGCTTCTCGGTGATCCGCCCGTCGGCCACGGCGATCACGTCAACACCCCGGACGTGCCCTCGCGACCCGTCCCCGTTGGTCCAGGCGAACTGCCACCGGCAGGTCGCCCGGTCGCCGCAGACAGTCGAGTCCTCGAAGGTGAACGAGGCGTCCTGTGTCTCGTCGAACATCCGCTGCCACAGAGCGCGGATGGCCTCCTTGCCCTGAACCCGCTCGCCGTCCGGGGCGGGACCGGTCGTCTCGAAGACGGCGTCGTCGGCGAGGCAGGCGACGATTCGGTCGAGGTCCCAGGCCTCCCAGGCTGCGCCGAACCGCGCGACGGCGGCCTGCGACATCGACCACGCCGGGTCGCGACCGAAGGAGCTGATCAGCCGGTCCTGGCGCGACGGGTGCCCGGTCAGCTCGGCACGCGGGCCGACCGCCCCCGCACTCCGATAGACCTCCTCCCACTGCTGCCACCAGTGCTCGACGCGGACGACGAGGTCCTGGTCGATATGAGGGTCAGCCCCGACCGCGACCGCGAGGTCCCAGGCGTGGACGACGTGGTCGGCGATCAGCTGCCAGGCGTACTCGGCGGCCGGGGTGTCTCCGAAGGAGAGGTGGACGGTCCGGTCCATGGCGCCGGGCTCGGAGAAGGCTGACACAGCGGCTTTCGCGGCGGCGTCGGCGGCTTCTGACGGCGCGGAGCCCAGGAGGTCGCCGTCGAGCGCGTCGCCGACCTCGGCGATGGTCTTGCCTTCGAGCAGCGGGACCACCCAGCGCTGCTCCCCCACGACGTGGTTGACCAACGCGCGGACGTCCCAGTCCGTGCAGGGGGTCGGCCGGTCCCAGGCGTCCTCACCGACCTCGCGGACCCTCGACTGGAACTCCTCGACCGAGTGGGCGAACACGGTCGCGACGTCGGGCTTGACCTCCATCGAGTCCTCCTCGAGCTCCACCTTCGGGTGACTCGATCCTGCGCCGCTCCGGTGGCCGCGTCGAGGGCTCACGTCGCTACCGTGTCGGCCCGTGACCCTCGTGCCCCGGTTCGTCCTGGCCTCCGCCTCGCCGGCTCGCCTGAAGCTGCTGCGCCAGATCGGGATCGAGCCTGAGGTGATCGTCAGTGGGGTCGACGAGGAGTCGGTCACCGGATCGCCGGCAGACGTCGCGCTGACTCTGGCCGTACGCA
>DASVED010000024.1:0-16670 GCA_036380775.1 Actinomycetes bacterium | reverse complement strand
CCCCGCCAGCGCGCCGGGGACGGCCACCGACGCGTGCCCGGCGGTCATGGTCACACCCGCGCCGTAGTCGGTGCGGACCTCCCGGGCAACGGGGTCCGGCGCGTCGATCGGCCGACCGAGCCCGGGCATCGCGACATAGCCGTCGACTGTCACAGCGTCCGGCTCGCCGGCCGGCCACACGGTCGCGTAGGCGCCACCGGCCAGCGACACGATGCCTGGCTCGGTGACCATCGTGACGAGGGTCGCGGCCACCGCGGCGTCCACCGCCCCGCCACCCTCCACGGCCATCCGGAGCGCGGCCTGCACGCTGGCCGTGTTGGGCGCGGCGACGGCGATCCGAGGAGACACGGCCCCATCCTGCCGTCTGACGGGACGGGGCCGTGCCCGGTGGATCAGGCGGCGGTGGCCATGCCGGGCTCCGTCGGCACGTCCTCCTTGCGAGCGTTGATGAACACCAGCGCCACGACCAGAGCCGCCGCCAGCAGCACCGCGCCCCAGAAGAACGAGACGTGGTAGCCGTGGATGTAGGCCAGCTTGGTCGTGGCCTCGGCCGCAGCCGGATCGGTGATCGGGTTGTCGACCAGGTAGGCGGTCACCGCTCCGGCGAACAGCGTGTTGAGCAGCGCGGTGCCGAGCGAGCCGCCGATCTGCTGCGATGTGTTGAGCACCGCGCTCGCCACGCCGGCGTCGTGGTGGCTGACTCCGACCAGCGCCGTGCTCGACGCCGGGATGAAGACACCCGCCAGCCCCACGCTCATCAGCAGCTCGGCCGGGAAGACGTGGGTCCAGTAGGACGTGTCCTGGGTGATCTGGGTCAGCATCAGCATGCCGACCACGGCCATCACCAGGCCGGGGATCATCAGTGCCTTTGGCCCGACCCGGGGGAGGAGCTGGGCCACGACGCCGGCCGTGAGGATGATGCCGATGCTGAACGGCAGGAAGGCGAAGCCCGCCTTCAGCGGGGTGTAGCCCAGGTTGAGCTGGAAGTAGTAGGTGAGGAACAGGAACATCGCGAACAGGCCGGCACCCACGAGCAGGAACACCAGGTTGGAACCGCCACGGTTGCGGTCGAGCACCACCCGGAGCGGCAGCATCGGGTTCTTGGAACGGGTTTCCCACCACACGAAGGCGACGAGCAGGACGACGGCGATGACGAGGAACGAGACCGTGGAGGAGTGGGTCCAGCCCTGCACCGAGGTATCGGTCGGGTCGTCGGGGTTCACCGCCCGGGCGGCCTCGGTGAAGCCGTAGACCAGCGAGACCAGTCCCAGCGTCGCGAGCAGCACGCCGGGGACGTCGTAGCGGGTGTCGCCGGGGGCCTTGCTCTCGTGGACGAGCGGGAACGCCGCGGCGGCGACGAGCAGCGCCACCGGCACGTTGACGCCGAGGCACCAGCGCCACGACGCGTACTCGGTGAGCACCCCACCGACGATCAGGCCGATCGCCGCCCCGCCCCCGGCGAGCGCGCCGAAGACACCGAACGCCTTGGCCCGCTCCTTCGGGTCGGTGAACGTCACCGTCACGATGGACAGGGCCGCGGGGGCCATCAGCGCCGCGAAGGCGCCCTGGAGGGCGCGGGCGGCGAAGAGCAGCTCCTGGTTGGCGGCGATGCCGCCGAGAGCCGAGGCACCGGCGAAGCCGAGCAGGCCGATGATGAAGGTGCGCTTGCGCCCGGTGTAGTCGGCGATCCGGCCGCCGAGCAGCAGCAGCCCCCCGAAGGCGAGCGTGTAGGCCGTGACGACCCACTGCCGGTCGGCGTTGCTGATGTCGAGGTCGGTCTGGGCCGAGGGCAAGGCGATGTTCACGATCGACGCGTCGAGGATGATCATCAGCTGAGCGGCGGCCAGGACGGCCAGCGCCCACCAGCGCCGGGGATCCGGCTCCTCGGTGGAGGTCCTGGCCTCCTCGAGGGCCGCGTCGGAGGGGCGGATCGGGTCGGTCACGGGGTCTCCTGGTGATGTATGGACCGGTTGCTACGGCCCAGCGTCTGTTTCCGGTCGAGGGCTGGGATCAGCACGTCGTCGACGACGTGGGCGATGAAGTCATCGTCCACGGGGGCACCGACAACGAGGACGCGGTGGAACCACATCGCGCCGGCCACCTCGTGCAGCAGGAGGGGGTCGGTGTCCGGCGCGAGCTCGCCGCGGGCCACCGCTCGCGCGACGATGGTCCGGCTCACGTCGCACTTGCTCTCGAGCACCTGCGCACGGACGCAGCTGGCCAGCTCCGGCGCGTGCCGCATGGCGCGGAGCACGCCGGCGATGAGCTCGGCGTCCTCGGCCTCGGCGCCGTGAGCCGCCGACCGGTAGGTCTCGATCAGGTCGCCGCGCAGCGACCCGGTGTCCTCGGGGACCTGCATCCCCGGGCCGCGCGACCGGACGGCGTCGACGACGAGCTCCTGCTTGCCCGGCCAGCGACGGTAGATGGTCGCCTTGCTCGCGTGTGCCCGAGCGGCCACCGCGTCCATGCTCATGCGGTCGTAGCCGACCTCGACGAGCAGGGCGAGCGTCGCGTCGCAGATGGCGCTGTCGCGCGCGGCGAGTGTCACGTCGAGGGCTCCGGCGGGGAAGCGGCCGGTGTGACCCGGCCGGTGCTGTCAGGTGAACGAAACGGTTTCGTACACCTGAGGACCCTAGATCCGCCCGGCCGGACCCTGCAACGCCCTTCTCGGCCATCCCGTTTCGCCGGCAGCGAACTCACCCGACCGGTAACACGCCGAAGTGGACCGGCCAGCGGCAGCGTTTCGCACCCGGCAGCCGGTCCACTTCGGGGTGGGGTGGTGGGGGGTGGGGTGTGGGCGCGGACGGGACGCGGGGTGGCAGGGAGGTGGGTGAGAGGGGTGGCGGTGGTGCAGAGGGGTTGATCAGTGCGGGAGGGCGGCGGCGAGGGCCTCCCGGGCGGTGCGTACGGGGGTGCCGGAACCGAACCGGGGCCGCAGGTCGGCCTGCTCGTAGTACCGGTGGAAGACGGGGGTGATCCCGCCGGAGACCGGGGGGACGATCCACGACCAGTCGGCCGGGCAGGTACGGCCGGCCGCCTCCTCCTTCTCGAGGTGGGTCAGGAAGCGCTCGGACTCGGTGTGGTGGTCGGACAGCGTCACGCCGGCCGCGTCGAACGAGTGCAGCACGGCGAGGTTGAGCTCGACCAGGGCGCGGTCCTTCCACATCGTCCGGTCGCTGGAGGTGTCCAGGCCCATCCGCTCGGCGACCACGGGCAGCAGGTCGTAGCGGTCGGCGTCGGCGAGGTTGCGCGCGCCGATCTCGGTGCCCATGTACCACCCGTTGAACGGTGCCGCCGGGTAGACGACCCCACCGATCTCCAGCGGCATGGTCGAGATGGCCGGGACCGCGTGCCACCACAGCCCGAGGTCGGCGAACCAGGCCAGCTCGGGGTGGGTGAGTGGCACCTCCAGGACGGCGTCGGCGGGCAGCTCGGCGACGTACGGCCGGCCGCCCTCGGCCTGGACCACGAGCGGCAGCACGTCGAACGGCGTGCCCGCGCCGCCCGGCCAGCCCAGTGACCGGGCCAGGCGGGTCGTCCCGACCTGCGACGGGTCTCCGAGGACACCGCCGTCGGCGCCGGCCCACCCGTCCACCGGGTAGCCGGCGTAGCGCACCAGCTGGTCGTTCCAGATCCGCGGCCCCGCACCGTCCGGGGCGGCCGGTGGGAAGACGGTCACGACCGGCCGGATCTTCCCGCCGTTGGTGGCGACCCGCAGGTGCTCCACGCACTCGTCGGCCATCCGGGCGGGATCGGTCACCTCGCGCCGGTCGCGCACCACCAGGCTGCGCCAGTAGAGGCGGCCGATGCAGCGCGCCGAGTTGCGCCAGGCCAGCCGTGCGCCGTGCTGCAGCTCGGTGGCGGTGTGCCGGTAGGTGCCGGTGCGGTCGATCTCCCGCCGTACGCTCGCCAGGCGCCCGTCCACCGGCCCCAGCGCGGGGATCTCGGCGTGCACCAGCCGCAGGAACCCCTCGGCCTCGGCCGGGTCCACGGCACCGACCGGGCCGAGGGACCCTGGCCGGGCGGCGTCGTCGAGCACGGAGACGTCACCTGAGATGGCACCTGAGATGGCACCGACGGGACAGGCCGACTGCTTCAGCACGGGCTCACCAGGGGCAGGGGACATTCGGGGCAAATCGCCGCCCAGGGTGGCACACGTGACGGTGCCCCGGCCAACCGGCGGCGGCCCGATTGGGCTGCTCAGGAGTCGGCGGGCACAATGTCTCCGGTCACCAGCGCCACCTGACCACTGCCCCTGCTCGAGGTTCGAGAGGTCGCCCCACCATGTCGTCTGCCGCAGAGACCGCCATCGCACCCGACGCGGTCCTGGACGCCCTCGAGGCCGAGGCCATCCACGTCTTCCGCGAGGCGGCCGGAGCCTTCCGCCGCCCGGTGATGCTCTACAGCATCGGCAAGGACTCCTCGGTCCTGCTGCACCTCGCGGTCAAGGCGTTCGCGCCGGGCAAGGTGCCCTTCCCGGTCCTGCACATCGACACCACGTGGAAGTTCCGCGAGATGATCGAGTTCCGCGACCGGAAGGCCCGCGAGCACGGGCTGGACCTGATCGTGCACACCAACCCCGAGGGTGTCGAGGAGGGCGTGACGCCCTTCACTCACGGCACGCACGAGTACACCCGGATCATGAAGACGGTCGCGCTGAGGCAGGCCCTGGACTCCGGTGACTACGACGCGGCGTTCGGTGGGGCCCGACGCGACGAGGAGCGGTCCCGTGCGAAGGAGCGCATCTTCTCGCTCCGCGAGCCCGGTCACCGATGGGAGCCGCGCAAGCAGCGCCCGGAGTTCTGGCGGACGGCCAACACCCAGCTTTCCGAGGGCCAGACCATGCGGGTCTTCCCGATGTCGAACTGGACCGAGCTGGACGTCTGGCGCTACATCCAGCGGGAGAACATCGACGTCGTGCCGCTGTACTTCTCGAAGGAGCGGCCGGTGGTGGAGCGCGACGGTCAGTTCATCATGGTCGACGACGACCGGTTCCCGTTGCAGGACGGCGAGAAGCCGCAGATGCGCAGCGTTCGCTTCCGCACGCTCGGCTGCTACCCCCTCACCGCGGCGGTCGAGTCCAAGGCGGACAACCTCGACGACCTGCTCGCCGAGATGCTCCTGGACCGGCGCTCCGAGCGCGCGGGACGGCTCATCGACGGCGAGGGCGGCGGCTCGATGGAGAGCAAGAAGACCGAGGGGTACTTCTAGAGATGACGACGACCAGCATGGATGCCGCCGTACGCGAGGCGCTGACCGAGCACCCGATCGTCCGCGTCGTGGCGTGCGGCTCGGTGGACGACGGCAAGTCGACGCTGATCGGACGGCTGCTCGCGGAGACCGAGAGCGTGCCGGACGACATCCTCGACTACGCACGCAACACCCGCCGGAGCGGCTCGACCATCCCCAAGGGCGAGGTCGACTTCTCGATGCTCACCGACGGCCTCGAGGCCGAGCACGAGCAGGGCATCACGATCGACGTCGCGTACCGGCACCTCTACCTGCCGTCCGGTCGGCGGGCGATCATCGCGGACGCGCCCGGCCACGAGCAGTACACCCGGAACATGGCGGTCGCCGCGTCGACGGCCGACATCGCGATCCTGCTCGTGGACGCCACGCGCGGCATCCGGGCGCAGACCCACCGGCACCTGACGGTCTGCGCGCTGATGGGCGTGCGGACCGTGATCGTGGCCATCAACAAGATGGACGCCGTCGGCTTCCAGCACGTCGCGTTCGAAGAGTTCGCCGGTGGCGTGCGGTCGGCCGCTGCCCGCTTCGACCTCGAGGAGGTCGAGGTCATCCCGGTGAGCGCCCTGACCGGGGACAACGTGATCGCGAAGTCGGACCGGACGCCGTGGTACCACGGGCCGACCGTCCTCGAGACGCTCACCTCGTGGCGTCCTGCGCCCGCGGAGGACCAGCACGTCGCGCCGTTCCGCCTCCCGGTGCAGTACGTCGTGCGGGCCGACGACTTCCGCGGCTACGCGGGCACCGTGGTCACCGGCGCGGTGCGCCCGGGGGACAAGGTGGTCGTCAATGCCAAGGGCTCCTCGACGACCGTGGAGAGGGTGCTGATCGGCGGCAAGGACGTCGACGAGGCGCACGCGGGGAGCGCGGTGACCGTCACGCTGGAGACCGAGACCGACGTCGCCCGCGGCGACCTGCTCGTCGCGCCGGCCGAGGGTCTTGCCGCTGACCACTTCCCGCGCCCGGCGTCCAGCTTCGCCGCCGATCTGGTGTGGACCGGTGAGGAGGAGCTGCGCCACGGCCGGTCCTACCTGCTGATGGCCGGCTCGCTGGCAGTGCCCGCCGTCGTGACCGCCATCCGTGGTCGTCGCGATGTCGTCTCCGGCGACGAGATGGCCGCCCGGACGCTGAAGATGAACGACATCGGGCACGTCGAGATCGCGACCGACACCGCGGTGCCGATGGACCCCTACCTCCTCTCCCGCGACACCGGCGGCTTCCTCCTCGTCGAGCGGGTCAGCCGCGACACCGTTGCCGCAGGGCTGATGCGACACGCGCTGCGCCGCGCGCACAACGTCGTGCCGCACGCCTTCACGGTGGACCAGGAGGCGCGAGCCGTCCTCAAGGGGCAGCGGCCGCGGGTGCTCTGGCTGACCGGCCTTCCCGGGGCCGGCAAGTCCACGATCGCCGACGCCCTGGAGCGCAAGCTGCACGGCATGGGCCTGCACACCTACGTCCTCGACGGCGACGGCGTGCGTACCGGCCTCAACAAGGACCTCGGCTTCACGCCCGAGGACCGCGCCGAGAACGTCCGCCGGGTGGCCGAGACCGCCAAGCTGATGATGGATGCCGGGCTCATCGTCATCGTCTCTCTCGTGTCGCCGTTCCGTGGTGACCGGCGAGCGGCGAAGGGCCTGTTCAGCGAGGGCGAGTTCCTCGAGGTCTGGGTCGACACGCCCTCGGACGTCGTGGTGGAGCGCGACCCCAAGGGCCTCTACGCCAAGGCCAAGGCCGGCACTCTGCCGAACATGACCGGCGTGGGTCAGATGTACGAGCCGCCCGAGCACCCTGACCTCGTCGTGAAGGGGTCCGGCGAGGTCGACGACGCGGTGGCCCAGCTCCTCGACGTCCTCGAGGTCGCGCACTGACGGTGGACCAGTCCGAGCCCGCCGCGGTGGCGAACATCGTGATGGACGGCCGTCTAGTCACCGTCCGTCCGGTCCCGCTCGCCGACAGATAGGTTCACGCTCGTGGCAGAGCTCGTGTACCCGCCCGTGATCGCGCTTGCTCGCGGCGTCTTCGCCCTGCAAGGGCTGCGGTTCACGCTGCGAGGGACCGAGCATGTCCCGACCACCGGTGGCGCGGTGATGGCCATCAACCACGTCGGGTACCTGGACTTCACCTACGCCGGGCTGGCGGCTCGACCGGCCGGACGCCTGGTGCGGTTCATGGCCAAGGACGAGGTGTTCACCCACCGGATCAGCGGTCCGCTGATGCGTGGCATGCACCACATCCCCGTCGACCGAGACGCGGGGGCGGGGTCCTACCGCCACGCGGTCGACGCGCTGCGCGCGGGTGAGATCGTCGGCGTCTTCCCGGAGGCGACGATCAGCCGGTCCTTCGAGCTCAAGGACTTCAAGGCCGGTGCCGTCCGCATGGCGGCGGAGGCAGGGGTCCCGGTGCTACCCACTGTCATCTGGGGATCGCAACGGGTGTGGACCAAGGGCCACCCCAAGCGGCTTGGACGGACGAGGGTGCCCATCACGATCGCCGTGGGCGAACCGTTTGCCGTCGACGAGGGCAGCGACCCGTCGGTGGTAACGGCCGAGCTGCGTGCACGGATGGAGCGAATGCTGCACGAGGCGCAGGAGACCTATCCCGAGCATCCCGTGGGCGGTGCCGACTCGTGGTGGCAGCCGGCACGGCTCGGGGGCACGGCGCCGACGCCGGACGAGGCACTGGCACTCGACCGTGACGAACGGCGGCGCCGGCTGGCTGCTGCCAAGGAAGCGCGCGACAGGCACGTCGACAAGAGCCACGGATCCCATGGCCGCTGAGTCCCGGGCTGGCGGCTCCCCACGCGATACGCTCTCCAGCGTGAGCGCGCTGGACCTGCCGCCGTCGACGGAGAGCGTCCCGGTTGCACGTCGGTTCGCCCGCCGAGAGGTGAACGAGACGCAGGCCGATGTCGACACGGTCGTGCTCCTCGTCTCCGAAGTCGTCACCAACGCCGTCCTGCACGCGCGCAGCGACATCCGCCTGAACATCGAGTCCCGGGACGACCTGGTGCGGGTCGAGGTGCGCGACGCCTCCCCGCTCTCGCCGAGGCTCCATCACTTCCGACTGACCTCCGGCACCGGCCGCGGCCTGCGGATGCTGGAGCGCCTGGCGCGCAGATGGGGCGTCGAGCCTGACCCTGCCGGCGCGGGAAAGGTGGTGTGGTTCGAAGTCGGCGAGCCCGACGAGTCGTCCTGGCAGTTCATCGGCGACGACCTGCTCGCGGAAGGGGTCCCGGGTGACTTCTGAGCCTGCCGTCCGCACGGAGTCCAGCGGCGACGAAGCCCTGCACGAGGTCTGGCTGCGACGCTACCCACTGCGTCTGGGTGTGCGAGCCAGCGAGCACTACCAGGCGGTCCTGCGTGAGTTCGCGCTGCTCGCGTCCTCGCACCCGTCGGGCTCCGTCCCGGAACGGATGGTGGTCCTGACCGACGAGCTCGGCCGGCGTTACGCCAACAACAACGCCCACGAGGCCGAGCGCGACGCCGCACTGGCACGTGGCGAGGAGATCCTGGACATCGCGGTCAACGTCCCCGTGTCCGTCCGCGATGTCAGCCGTACGCTCGACCGGATGCTGGACGAGACCGACGACTTCTGCCGAGACGGCAAGTTGCTCACTCTTGCTCCCGCCGACGACGTCGTCGCGTTCCGTCGCTGGTACCTCGGGGAGCTGGCAGCCCAGCTCGACGGCAGCCCTCCGAAGCCATGGACAGGGGGGACGAGCTGAGCGCTCGCGAGCTCACCGACACCGGACCGGGCTCTGCGCCGTCGAGCCGGGGTGACCGGCCGTTCCCGCCCACTTCGGCGCGCGTGCTGCTCGTCGAGGACGACGAGGGTGACGCGTTCCTGGTGCGCGAGCTGCTGCTCGATGCCGAGTCAGACGTGAGGCTGACGCGCGCCAGGACCCTCGCCGAGGCCGTGCAGGAGCTGCCCGGCGACTTCGACTGCGTGCTGCTCGACCTCGGCCTGCCGGACGCCGAGGGCCTGGCTGCTCTCGGCTCGGTCCTCGAGTCGGCGCCCTCCATCGCGGTCATGGTCCTGACCGGGCTCGCCGACGAGTTCCGGGGGACCGAGGCGGTCGCGGCGGGTGCCCAGGACTACCTGGTGAAGGGCGCCATCGACGGACAGCTGCTCACCAGGGCCATCCGCTACGCCGTCGAGCGCAAGCGCGCCGACGAGTCGGTCCGGCGGCTCTACGCGTCGGAGGTGCGCGCGGCCGAGAACGCCCGGCTGGAGCGGGGGCTGCTCCCGCAGCCACTGCTGCACAACAGGGGCATCGACGTCCACCGCCTCTATCGTCCGGGCCGGCACCAGTCGCTGCTGGGCGGTGACTTCTACGACGTCGTCGAGTCCCGGGACGGCACCGTCTTCGCGGTGATCGGGGACGTGGCGGGCCACGGTCCGGACGAGGCCGCCATCGGTGTCTGCCTGCGCATCGCCTGGCGCACCCTGGTGCTGTCGGGCACCGACCCGGACACCATCTTCGCCTCCATGCACGACGTGCTCGTGAGCGAGCGCGAGTCCGACGAGGTCTTCGCAACCGTGGCGATGGTGCGGGTCGATCCCGGGGCGGGAGTCGCACGCTTCTGGCTCGCAGGTCACCCGGTCCCCGTCCTGATCGACGACGGGCGGGCGGCGCCGGGTCCCGACGAAATGACCGGGATGGCCCTGGGGATCGTCGAGGGCGCGGTATGGCATGGGGTCCAGACGCGGGTGACCCGGGATACCAGCCTGGTCCTCTTCACCGACGGCCTCATCGAGGGGTTCGACGGCCAGACGCCGGGCAGCCGGCTGGGCGACACCGGCCTCTACGCCGTCCTGGACCGGCTGCTCGCCGAGGGCCGGATCGGGGGAGAGCTCGCCGACGCCGTCCTCGAGGAGGTCCGCGAGCGCAACGGTGGCGACCTCACCGACGACGTCGCGGTGCTGTCGCTGTCATGGGCGGGCTGGGAGTGACCTCGACGACCCTTCGGCGTCGCCTCGTGCTCACCTTCGTGGCGCTCGCGGTCGTGACTCTCGTCGGTGCCGTCATCGCGGTCGCGGCGTCGGCCCGGCTGTACACCGCCCAGGAGGAGGTGGTGGACACCCTGTTCGCCGGGTACTCCGCCACCGCCGAGCTCAACCAGGCGCTGCTGGACCAGGAGACGGGATTCCGCGGTTTCGCACTGACCCGCGACGAGTCCTTCCTGGAGCCGTACGTCGACGGCCAGCGGCGCACCGAGGCACTGATCGGCGACCTCGCCATGCCGGAGGCCGACTTCCCGCAGCTGCGCGCGCCGCGCCTCGCGCTGGAGCGGTCGGTCGAGACCTGGCAGACCACCGTGGTGGAGCCCGGGCTCGATGCGGTCCGAGGCGGTCACGAGCTCAGCGACGCCGAGCTGGAGGCCAGCCGGATGAGCTTCGACGAGGTGCGGACAGCTCTCGACGACTACCGCGACCAGCTGCTGGCGGCCAGGGCGGACAGCGTCGCAGAGCTCACGGTCGACGTCCGCCTGCTGTTCGGTGTGCTGGTCGCCAGCCTGGTGCTGCTGATGGTCTCGGCAGCCCTCGTCTGGGTCGCGCTCCGGCGCTGGGTCACCCGCCCGCTCGAACGCCTCGGCGACGAGGTGGACCGCGTCGAGCGGGGTGAGCTGTCCCGCACGGTGGTGGCGAGCGCTGACGCACCCGAGGAGGTCCGCGTCCTGGCCGAGCAGGTGGACCGGATGCGGCTGCGCATCCTGGAGGAGTACTCGCTCTCCCTCGAGTCGCGGGCCGAGGCCCTCGAGGCACGGGCCCTGGTCGAGGAACAGGCCGAGGACCTGCGCCGATCGAACGCAGAGCTCGAGCAGTTCGCCTACGTCGCGTCGCACGACCTGCAGGAGCCGCTGCGCAAGGTCGCCAGCTTCTGCCAGCTCATCGAACGGCGGTACAAGGGCCAGCTCGACGAGCGGGGGGACCAGTACATCGAGTTCGCGGTCGACGGAGCGAAGCGGATGCAGCAGCTCATCAACGACCTGCTGGCGTTCTCGCGGGTTGGCCGTGCGACCCGAGGCTTCGAGACGGTGAACCTCGAGCGTGTCCTCGCCCAGGCCCTGCGTCAGCTAGAAGCCGGGCTCGAGGAGAGCGACGGTGTGGTGACCCACGACCCGCTGCCGACCGTGGAGGGAGACGCCAGTCTGCTGGTCCAGCTCTTCCAGAACCTGATCGGCAACGGACTCAAGTTCCGGTCGGACGACTCGCCGGCGGTGCACATCGCGGTCCGGAAGTCCCCTGGCCACGCCGGCTTTTGGGAGTTCACCTGCGCGGACAACGGGATCGGCATCGACCCGCAGTACGAGGACAAGATCTTCGTGATCTTCCAGCGTCTGCATGGTCGGGACACCTACGGTGGCACCGGCATCGGCCTGGCGATGTGCAAGAAGATCGTCGAGCATCACGGTGGCCGGCTCTGGCTGGACACTGACGGTCGCAGTGACCGGTCCGGAACGACGTTCCGCTGGACGCTGCCGATCGAGGCGGGCGAGCAGGCACCGAGACCACCAGAAGAGCACGAAGGGACGGCGGATGACCGAGCAGCCCGAGCGGCAGATCGAGATCTTGCTCGTGGAGGACGACCCGGGTGACGTGTTGATGACGCGCGAGGCCTTCGACGACTACAAGGTCTGCAACCAACTACACGTGGTCAACGACGGTGCGGACGCGATGGCCTTTCTCCGGCAGGAGGGCGAGTTCGCGGACCGGCCGCGGCCCGACCTCGTGCTGCTCGACCTCAACCTCCCCCGGATGGACGGCCGGGAGGTGCTGGAGGCGATCAAGTCCGACGCGGAGCTTGCCAGCATCCCGGTCGTGGTGCTCACCACGTCAGAGGCGGAGGACGACGTCCTCAAGAGCTATTCGCTGCACGCCAATGCCTACGTCACCAAGCCGGTGGACTTCGAGCGGTTCATCGAGGTCGTCCGACAGATCGACGACTTCTTCGTGACGGTGGTGCGCCTGCCGCGACGCTAGGTGAGGCGTTGTCCAGTCAAGAGTTGTCGGTCAGGAGTCGTCTCGGTCATCGACGGTCCACCGCTCGAGCCGCTCCATCCCCAGGAGCAGGGCGAGCAGGCCCAGCGGCACCAGCAGGAGCGCGAACATCATTCTGACCACCCTTTCGCCGCTGTTGTAGCCGTGGGGAGCGCAGCGAAACCTTCCTGGCCCGAGTATCGGTCCGCGGGACCCTGGACTTGATCGCGCCGTGCGCGAGAGGTGACGCCCATCACGAGCAACTCGCCGGATCTGACACGATCGGGAGCATGGCGACCCAGCCCAGCATCTCCTACTCGATCACCGTCCGCCTCGAGGTCACCTCACGGGGGAACGCGGTCAGCCAGCTCACCCACGCCGTGGAGGAAGCGGGCGGCGTGGTGACGGCCCTGGACGTCACAGGCTCGGGAACCGAGTCGCTGCGCATCGACGTGACCTGCGCCGCCATTGACACCGCCCACGCCCAGCGCCTCACCGAGGCCCTGGCCGGCGTGGAGGGCGTCACGATCGGCAAGGTCTCGGACCGGACGTTCCTCATGCACCTCGGGGGGAAGATCGAGATCCAGCCCAAGGTCCCGATCCGCAACCGCGACGACCTCTCGATGGTCTACACCCCGGGGGTGGCGCGGGTCTGCCTGGCGCTGGTCGACAACCCGGACGACGCGCGGCGCCTCACGATCAAGCGCAACATGGTCGCGGTCGTGACAGACGGCTCGGCCGTCCTCGGCCTGGGCAACATCGGCGCCGTGCCGGCCCTGCCCGTCATGGAGGGGAAGGCGGCCCTGTTCAAGCGGTTCGCGGGGATCGACGCGTTCCCGATCTGTCTCGACACCCAGGACGTCGACGAGATCGTGCGCACGGTCGAGCTGATCGCCCCTGTATTCGCCGGCATCAACCTGGAGGACATCTCGGCGCCTCGCTGCTTCGAGGTGGAGGAGCGGCTACGCGCCCGGCTCGACATCCCGGTCTTCCACGACGACCAGCACGGCACGGCGATCGTCGTCTTGGCCGCACTGCTCAACGCGCTCAAGGTGGTCGGCAAGCGACTGGAGGACGTGCGCATCGTGATGTCGGGCGCCGGGGCGGCCGGCATGGCGATCCTCGCGGTGCTGCTAGAGGCAGGCGCACGGCACGTGGTCGTGGCGGACAAGGACGGCGTCATCCATACCGCACGCGAAGGCCTGGCCCCCGAGCTGGTGTCGGTCGCCGAGCGCACGAACACCGACGCGGTGACCGGTCAGCTGCGCGACGCACTGGCGGGGTCGGACGTCTTCATCGGAGTCTCGGCACCGAACCTCCTGACCGGCGAGGACGTCGCCACGATGGCGCCCGGAAGCATCGTCTTCGCGATGGCCAACCCGGTCCCGGAGGTGGACCCGCTCGCCGCGGCCGAGCACGCGAGCGTCGTGGCGACTGGGCGCAGCGACTTCCCCAACCAGATCAACAACGTGCTGGCCTTCCCAGGCGTCTTCCGCGGCCTGCTGGACGCCCAGAGCCACTCGATCACCATCGAGATGCTGATCGCGGCAGCCCGCGCCCTGGCCGCCGTTGTCACGGACGACGAGCTCAACGCGAGCTACATCGTGCCGAGCGTGTTCCATCCGGACGTCGCGACCACCGTCGCGCACGCGGTGAGCGCCGCCGTGCGCGCGACCGGGTCGTCGGTGCTCGCGGACCCCGACTCGGTGACGCAGGAGGAGCCGGCCGTCCGGTGACCGGCCGCCGCTCAGACCGGGCAGTGCTCGCGCTGGTCGTGATGGCCAACCTGGCCCTTCTCTACTGGCCGCGCACGGTCGACACCGGCGGTGCGCCGCACCTGGACAAGGCGGCGCACCTGGTGTCGTTCGCGGCGGTGGCCTGGGCCGGCCGCCGGGCCGGGGTTCCCGCCGTGGTCCTGGTGCCCCTGCTGGTCCTGCACGCGCTGTCCAGCGAGGTGGTCCAGGCGCGCCTGCTTGCCGGGCGCAGCGGCGACCTGGCCGACGTCGCGGCCGACCTCGCCGGCGTACTCCTGGGCCTTCTCGCCGCAACCCGCCCGGGCCAGGCATCATGGCGGCATGACCGCGCAGGACCCCCTCGAGGTGGGCGTTGAGCTCACCGGACGGCTGCTCGTGGCCACGCCCGAGCTGGGCGAGGGCACGTTCGAGCGCAGCGTGGTGCTCGTGCTCGACCACGACGAGGACGGAGCGCTGGGCGTCGTGATCAACCGGCCGACCCCGGTCGACGTGGCCGAGGTGCTGCCCGCGTGGCAGCCGCTGGCGAGCGAGCCGGGTGTCCTGTTCCAGGGTGGCCCGGTCGCCCTCGACTCGGCACTGGGCCTGGCCGTCATCCCGGGGCGCGACGAGGACGAGGAACCGCTGGGCTGGCGGCGCGTGGTCGGGCGGCTCGGGCTGGTCGACCTCGACACCCCTCCGGAGGTCCTTGCGGCCGGGGTGACCCGGCTGCGGATCTTCGCCGGGTACGCGGGCTGGGCCGGCGGCCAGCTGGAGGACGAGCTGCGGGAGGGCGCCTGGTACGTCGTGCCGGCCAGCCCCGGAGGCGGCTTCGAGGACGCCTTCTCGACCACGCCGGACACGCTGTGGCGCACCGTCCTGCGCCGGCAGGGCGGCGACCTGGCGATGGTCTCGACCTATCTGGCGGACCCCTCGCTGAACTGAGGGTTGCCTAGACTGGCGGGATGACACAGCGAGCCAGCGACCGGCCAGGACTCGACGGCCCGGGCGGCCCCGACGAGCCCGGCGGCGGGACGGGCACCATGCTCGAGGTCCACGAGGAAACCACGCCGCGCACGGCGCACGGCGACGGCGACCACGAGCGGTTCGCCCACTACGTGAAGAAGGAGAAGATCCTCGAGTCGGCGCTCTCCGGCGACCCGGTGATCGCGCTGTGCGGCAAGGTCTGGGTCCCCGGCCGGGACCCGCAGCGCTTCCCGGTCTGCCCAACCTGCCAGGAGATCTTCGGCCAGATCCCGCCGGGCAGCGGCGACGACGACGAGAGCTCGGGGTCCGGCGACCGCTAGAGGACCTTGCTGCCGTACATCTCGCCCAGCGGGTCGGCCAGCAGCTCGAGCCGCGCGCCGTCCGGGTCACGGAAGTAGATGGACACCTTGCTCTCGAGCAGGTACTCCACGCCCGCCGCGTCGAGCTTGCCGCGCAGGTGCTCCCAGCGCTCCGGCGTCACGGAGATGGCGATGTGGTGCAGACCACCCAGGACCTCTGCGTAGGGGCCGACGTCGATGCCCGGGAAGTCGAAGAAGGCCAGCAGGTTTCCGTTGCCGATGTCGAAGAAGAAGTGGTTGGACCCCGGGTAGTCACGGTTCTCGAAGATGTCGGTGAGGGGGAACTCCAGCAGCTCCTGGTAGAAGCGGATGGTCCGCTCGACGTCGGAGCTCACCACGGCGACGTGGTGCAGGCCCCGCGCGGAGGACTGCGGCCGCTCGCCGGCCGGCTTCAGGTAGGTGCTGCGGATCCGGTCGCGCTCCCGCCCGATCGCCTCGAGGTCACGGCTCTGGTCGACGTCGCTCACTCCGCGACGACCGTCACGTCGACGAGCTGGGCCGAGTTGTTGGCGAAGCCGCCTCGGTTCCACGGCGCCGTCGAGGGCTGGGTGCGGCCGGTCGCGTCGGTCGCGCACGCGGACACCGCGTACGTCCCGGGCTCCGACACCGACCACGGGAGCGTCCATCGCCGCCACGCCCGCGGGTCCGGCTGGGGGCCGAGCTCGGCCGCGGTCCAGGTCGCGCCGCCGTCGACGGTCACCTCGACCGACACGATCTCCCCCCACCCGGACCAGGCCCGGCCCTCGAGCAGCAGCTCTCCCGGCCGGAGCAGCCGGCGCCGGGACAGGAAGTCCGGGAAGCCCGGCGGGACGACGAGTGCCCGCGGAGCGATCCGGGTGAGCGGCTCACCCTCGTCCTCGGGCTCCTGACGCAGCCGGTAGCCGCGCATCTGGTAGCCGTCGAAGGGCTCGGCGACGACCTCGGCCGACCGCAGCCACTTGACCGAGGCCATCCCGTACCAACCCGGCACGAGGAGCCGCAGAGGGAAGCCGTGCTGCGGCGGCAGGTCGGTGCCGTTGCAGCCCCAGACGAGCAGCACGTCTTCGTCCATGGCCTGATCGACGCGCAGCGAGCGGGCATAGTCCTGCTCGGTGCCGCGCTCCACCCCGTGGTCGGCCCCGGTGAAGACGACGTCGACCCCGCCGTCGAGCGGCTCGGCCTCGGCCAGCACCGGGCCCAACGGCGTGCCGGTCCACGACATCGTGCCCACCGCCTCGTGCAGCCAGGGCTGGCTCACCGGCCGTGGCAGCAGCCGGGCCCGGCCGTTCCCGGCGCACTCCATGGTGACCGTGCGCGTCACGGTGGGCCGGGCGCGGAGGTCGTCCATGGACAGCGACAGCGGCGTCCGGACCAGACCGCCGACCTC
>DASVED010000023.1:0-45163 GCA_036380775.1 Actinomycetes bacterium | reverse complement strand
CGATGGACGGCGCGATCTCGGCCCTGACCTGCTCCAATGTGTCCTGAAGATCCATGCTGCTGATTGTGTCCCTGCCATCCGTCGGGACAATCAGCAACCGGCAGAACGTCGATCCGCACGCGATGCACTGGAGGCGGGCCGCGTGACCAGTGTGGACCTGCACCGGTTCGAGACGCGCCGACACTGGCGACCTCGATGTCAGCGATGTTTGGCCACGGTGAGGAACACCGTGGAGTCCTCGAGTGCTTCGAGGGTGTGCCGCGTGTCGGGCACGATCAACAGGTCTCCGGGAGAGCCGTCCCAGGTGGCGTCTCTGGCACCGAGCCTGACCCGGCCGGTGAGCACGTGCACGGTCGCCTCGCCCGGGTTCTCGTGCTCCTCGAGTCGGTGACCGGCTGCCAACGCGACCACGGTCTGGCGCAGCACGTGCTCGTGCCCCCCGTACACCGTCTGAGCGCTGCGGCCGCTGGACGCCTCCTTCGCACTCGTCAGCTGTTCGCGGGCCAGGGCGGTCAACGACAACTTCTGCATGGCGTCATCGTCCCGGATCGAGCCGCCGGCCTCTGCTATCAGGGTGCGCCTGCCGGCCTGTGGACAACTGGTTAGTCCACGCGCGAGTTGGCGGATCCTTTCGGCTCAGGCAGCTCCGATCTGGCACGAGGTCGGGAACCCCCTATCTGCACGCTCCGGCGGCTACCGCGGCTGGTTGGAGAACCACCGGCGGCAAGCGTCCCGACCTGTGGAGCCTGACCGGGAGCACCATCCAGCGACGTTCTCCTGCCAACCGCATGCCGAGTGCCACACCAGACCGACGTCGCTGCCAGACCGCCCCTTCCTGCCCACATCTCGCACGAACGAGCGAGGCGGCACGGTCGCATGCCGCCATCTTAGATGATCTTCCTGTCGTCCTCACTCGTCTGGCGCGTGACCGTGGGACAACGACCCAGAGGTCAAGTCGGCGGGCGACGCAGGATCCGCGGAGTTGGTCCGCTCACGTCCGGCCGAGTCCGCCCGCGACTTCAGCTTTCGTCTTGGCCGAATCGCTCTTGGCGACCGTTGGCGTGCGCTGCCCACATCGTGCCCACACGCGACGAGGGCCATGATCAATGATCATGGCCCTCGTCCTGCACTTTCTTGGCAGCGGGGGCAGGATGTGAACCAGCGACCTCTGGGTTATGAGCCCAGCGAGCTACCGAGCTGCTCCACCCCGCGTCGTGGCGCCCACTCTACCCAGCCGCGCGGGCGCCTGCAAAATCAGCGGGATCAGCCCGAGGGCGAGGGCGACGGGCTGCCGGTCGGTGACGCCGACCCGGTCGGCGGTGGTGCCGACCCGGTCGGGGCGGGTGTCTCGGACCCGGCGCTGCCACCGGCCCGCTGCGCGGCCACCGCACGGTCGATCGCGTCGCGCAGGTCGTTCTGGGCCTCGCCGTACGCGGTGAAGTCGCCCGCCTCCAAGGCCTCGCCGGCGGCCTGGATTGCCCGCTGGGCGTCTTCCAGCGCATCCGCGAGCGCGGCGTTCTGGTCCACCGGCTCACCGTCGGGCGGCGGCGGCTCTTCGCTTCCCGGCTCCTCGGTGTCGATCCCGCCCTGAGCGGCGAACAATGAGTCGAGCGCCTCCTCGAGGGTGTCCTCGAAAGCGACGTCGTTGCCGAAGGACACCAGGACCTTGCGCAGGAGCGGGAACGAGGTGGCCGCGTCGGCCTGCACG
The DNA here is from genome assembly GCA_036380775.1 of Actinomycetes bacterium. Taxonomy (GTDB): domain Bacteria; phylum Actinomycetota; class Actinomycetes; order JACCUZ01; family JACCUZ01; genus DASVED01. The sequence continues at coordinate 43,455 of DASVED010000023.1, read as the reverse complement.
TAGACCGGCTCGACGTAGAGCAGGCCACCGCCGAGCGGGAGGGTGAGCAGGTTGCCGTACTGCACCTTTGTGCCGCGCTTGAGGATGTTGATCTCCTCGGCGATCACGTCGTCGGACTCGAGCTGGTTCTGCACCTGCGACGGTCCGTTGATCTGCGACGACCTCGGCAGCTCGAGCACCCGGAACTTGCCATAGTCCGGCCCCGGATCGGCATTGACGGTGACGAAGGCCGCCAGGTTGTTGCGGTCACCCGTCGGCACATAGGTCGACGTCAGGGAGAACGCCGGCTCGGCCTGGCCCGGCATCTGCAGCGTCAGGTAGTAGGGGGGCTGGAGCGCCTCCGTCGCCCTGGTCGGGTCGAGCGGCACCCGCCAGAAGTCGGACCCGTTGTAGAAGGTCTGCGGCCTTTCCACGTGGTAGTTGGCGAGGAGCATCCGCTGCACCTTGAACAGGTCCTCGGGGTAGCGCAGATGGGCAAGCAGCTCGTCGCTGATCTCGGACCGGTCCTGCACCGTGTCGGGGAACGCCTTCTTCCAGGTCTTCAGGACCGGGTCCTGGGTGTCCCACTCGTAGAGCGTGACCGTGCCGTCGTAGGCGTCCACGGTCGCCTTCACCGAGTTGCGGATGTAGTTGACCCGCGCGACCGGCGTCACAATCCCGGCTCTCGTGGTCGACAGCGAGTCGGTGGTCACGTCGTCGAGCGTGCTGCGCGTGGAGTACGGGTAGCCGTTGCTGGTGGTGTAGCCATCGACCACCCACTGGATCCGGCCGTCGGCCACCACCGGGTACGGGTCACCGTCCAGGGTCAGCCAGGGCGCGACCTTCTCGACCCGCTCCTTCGGGTTGCGGACGTAGAGGATCTTCGAGTCGGACTCGATCCGGCCCGACAGGAGGAGGTTGGCCTCCTGGTACTTGGTCGCGAACAGCAGCTTGTGGAACAGGCTGCCGACCGGGACACCGCCCTCGCCCTCGTACCTGGTGTTCCGGACTCCCGACGCCGCCGAGTCGTCGGGGAAGTCGAGTTCGACCGCGTTCGTGCCGCCCACGATGCTGTAGGTCGGCGACTCCTGGCCGAAGTACACGCGCGGCTCGTACTCGGTGATCTCGCCCTGCGGTGGGATGTCGGACGAGACGAACGAGGGCCGGCCACCGTCGGTGGTCTCCTCGCCGTACGCCGCGACGAAGCCGTAGCCGTGCGTGTAGACCGTGTGGTCGTTGATCCAGTTGCGCTGCTGGGGCGGGACGCCCTCCAGGCTGACCTCGCGGACCGCCATCACGAGGTCGCGGCGCTCGCCGTCGATCGTGTAGCGGTCGACCCCCAGGTAGTCCGCGAAGTCGTAGTAGGGCCGGAACTGCTGGAGGTTCTTGAAGGTCGGGCTGAGCAGCGCCGGGTCGAGCAGCCGGACGTTCGCCGTGGTCTCCGAGGCTGCTCGCAGCTCCTCCTGGGTGGCCGTGGTGGCAGCGCTGTAGTCGGTGATCTCGACGTCGTCGATGTCGTACGCGTCCCGCGTCGCTTCGATGTTGCGCTTGATGTACGGCTGCTCGTTGTCGGCCTCGTTCGGCGCGACCTGGAACCGCTGCACGAGTGCCGGGTAGACGCCGCCGATCAGCACCGCCGACAGCAGCAGGAGGCCGACGCCGATGCCGGGCAGCAGCCAGGTGCGCCGCACGATGTTGGCGAAGAACAGCGCCGCGCACATCAGCGAGATGATCGCCAGGATGGTCTTGCCCTGCAGCACGGCGTTGACGTCGGTGTAGTTGAGCCCGGTGAAGTCGGCCCTGCCGATCCGGTGCTCGCCGACCGCGAGGCCGTAGCGGTCCAGCCAGTAGCCGATCGCCCGGAGCAGGACGAAGGTGCCCACCAGCACGGAGAGGTGCACCCGCGCAGCTGGGGTCGCTCGCTCACCGAGCACCGCCTGCAGCCGGAGCCCGCCGTAGAGGTAGTGGGTTGCGGCGGCCGCGATGAGCCCGACGACGATCGTGGCGATGGCGAAGCCCAGCACGAAGCGCCACCACGGCAGGTCGAAGGCGAAGTACGAGATGTCCTTGCCGAACTGCTGGTCCTTGATCCCGAACTCGACGCCGTTGCGCCACTGCACGTAGGTCCGCCACTCCCCTGCCGCCGACGACCCGGCGATCAGCCCGAGCAGGGTGACGATGGTGAGCACGACGACCCGCTTGTAGGGGTCGAGAGCCATGCGGTAGCGGTCGAGCTCCTGCTGGCCGGGGATCATCGCCTGGTACGCCGGGCGATACCGGTAGGCGACCAGGAAGTTCACCGCGACGACCCCGGCGAACACCAGACCGAACACGACGAAGAGCAGCGCCTTGGCCGTGAGCGTCCGGGTGAAGACCGATTCGTAGCCCACCGAGCGGAACCACAGCAGGTCGGTGTAGAAGCCGGTGAAGATGCTGAAGCCGATCAGCAGGACGCCGAGAATCACCAGGGTCGGCAGCAGTGCCCGGCTCCGACGGCGGGAGGGCATCACGGGGCGCCGGGGAGGGGTCCCCGGGCCCGGCATGTCGAAGCTCACACACGTTCCGTTCGGTCGGGCCGGGAGCAGCCCCGGTGGGGGCTGCGGCGGTCTGGGTGTCGGCGGGCTCGCGGTGTCAACTTACCGAGCCGCGGGGGTAGTTCCCACCGCCCGCGCGTGGCGAGGGAGGATCGCCGGTCATGACCTCACGTCTGGACCGGTTGACCCTGGACCTCGAGCGGCACGCCTCGGCGGCGGGCTGGGACCAGCCGGCCCGGCTGTACGCGCTCGTGGAGACGGCCGACCTGGTCTCCCGCGAGCCACAGCTCGCCGAGCAGCTGGGCGTCGTGGCGGACCAGCCGGGGGCCTTGACGCCGGTGGACCAGGGCGACCTGCCCGAGCACGCGTCGCTGGAGGACCTGCTCGGCGGGATCGCCTGGCCGGTCGAGGTTCTCGGCACAGCACTGTCCGTGGAGAGGCTGATGGTCCCCCCGGAGGTGGAGCGCGACATGCCGCAGGCCGAGAGCGACGCGCTGCGCTGGCTCGCCGAGCACCCGGAGCGTCAGGAGGTGCGGATCGTGGTGGCCGTGCTGCGCGACGGCTCGCGCAGCTCGGCCCTGCGGATGCGGGCTCACGACGAGGAGACCTCCGTCCTGACCGGGGAGAACCTCGTGCCCGGGCTCGCCGACGCGCTGGCGGCGACCCTGAGCGAGTGACCCCGGCCTTCGTGGCGGTCAGCAGGAGGGGACGCCGGTGCGTCCCTCGGCGAGACGGTCGAGCGAGGCGACCGCCGAGTCCAGGGTCTTCGCCCGGACCAGCCGCAGCCCGTCGGGCTTCGTCGCCTTCGCCTCGGCGCAGTTGCCCGGCGGTGAGAGGAAGACGGTGGCCCCGGCCCGTCGGGCGCCGATCATCTTCTGCGTGATGCCGCCGATGGCGCCCACGTGCCCGGCGTCGTCAATGGTCCCGGTCCCGGCGATGTGCTCCCCCGCGGTGAGCGAACCGGGGGTCAGCTTGTCGACGATCCCGAGCGCGAACATCAGCCCTGCGCTCGGTCCGCCGACGTCTTCCAGTGAGATCTCGACCGTGAAGGGGTAGTCCGCGTCGTCGCGGGTGGTGATGCCCACGATGGCCCGGCCGTCCTCGGCGGCGGTCGTGGTGATGGTCGTCGCGACCCGTCGACCGTCCCGGCGTACGGCGAGGCGGACCCTGTCCCCGGCCTCCCGGGAGGTGATGGCCTCGCGGAGCTCCGCCCCTCCGGCGACGGCCTTGCCGTCGACGGCCAGCACCTCGTCGCCCGTCTCGAGCTTCCCCCGCGACGGCGAGCCGGCCGGGATGTCCTGGACGAGCAGCCGCGTCGTGACCGGGATGCCGAGGTGCCGCAGCGCAGCGGTCGTCGCGTTCTCCTGCGAGTCACGCATCTCGGTGGCGCTCTGCTCCTCCGCCTCCTTGGCGGTCTCGCCGGGCGGGTACACCTGCTCCTCCGGCACGACGGCCACACCCTCGTCCAGCCAGCCGCGCAGCGCCGTCATCAGGTCGAGCTTGTGCGACGGGCCGCCGAGCACGGACACCGTCGTGAGGTCGAGGTTGCCCTCGTCGGGATAGGTCTCGCGCCCCTCGATGCGGATCAGCTCGGTCTTGCCGACCGAGCCGAGGGTGTTCGAGACCGGGCCGGGGTTCAACGCGACGTAGGGCACCGGGAGCAGGGCCGCGACCGCGGACAGCAACACCACGAGGAAGCCCGCGGCGGCAAGGGTCAGGGTGCGGCGTGACACGGCGGGAAGCCTACGAGAGCGCGCCGGTCCCCGCCGCCGGCGTCAGGTGCCGTCGTGATGGGAGTCGAACGCCGCCCGGAAGCGGCGGTGCGCCTCGAGCGTCTCGTGGGTGTCGGCCCTCGGGGGTGTGCGGCTCGCCCACGCCACCCACAGCAGGGCCAGGAGCAGGGCCCCGACCGGGATGGTCAACCAGACGAGCGCGGACATCAGGACCTCGGATGGTGGTGCGGACGGATGCCCTCAGGGTAGACGCTGCGGACCCCGATCCACGCCGCTTCAGGGCAGACCCACCCACTCCTGCTCGCCGCCGACGAAGGTCTGGTGCTTCCAGATCGGCACTCGCGCCTTGAGCCCGTCGATCAGGGCCCGGCACGCCGCGAACGCCTCGCCCCGGTGCGGGCAGGCAGCTGCGACGACGACCGCGAGGTCGCCGACCGCCAGGTCTCCCACCCGGTGCACAGCTGCGATCGCGATCACCGGGTGCCCGGTCGCCACCTGGTCGGCCACGGCGCGCATCTCGCCGATCGCGCTGGGATGTGCGGAGTAGCCGAGGTCGGTGACCTCCCGGCCACCGTCCTCCGAGCGCACCACGCCGACGAAAACAGCCACGCCGCCTGCGGCCGGGTCGCGCACGGCGGCGAAGACCTCGTCGACCGACAGCGGGGTGTCCCGCACGTCCAGGAGGCGGATCGGTCCGCTCATCCGCGCCGCTTCTTCCGGGCGATGCGCACCAGCGCAGCTGTCCCGACGACGGCGACGGCCGCGCCCGCGCCGATCGTCGCGTCGCGCTTCCCGACGCGGCGGGCGGCCACGGCGTGGTGCCCGCTCACCTGCTCGAGGAGCAGGCCCAGGGCGGTGGGATTGTCGTACGCGGGACGCCAACCCGCCTCGCGCAACCGGGTGCTGGCGACCACCCACGGGTGCACGACGTACTGCAGGTCGCTGGCCGGAGCCGGGATGATCCCGAGCCGGTGCAGCCGCTCTGCCGTGCCGAACGCGATCGACGCGGGCAGCTCGATGCGGTGCATCCCCGAGACCAGCTCGACGTCCTCCTGCTCCATCCAGCCGTCGCACCCGACCGTCACCGCCCCGGTCACCCCCTCCAGCGCCGCCAGCTCCAGCGCCGACACCAGGTCGTCGACGTGGCAGAACTGCCATCGGGGCCGCGAGTCGCGCACCACCAGCAGCCGGGGCGCCTCGAAGTGGCGGGTCAGGACGCTGTCGACCCCGGGGCCGACCACCGTGGCCGGCCGCACGACGGTCACCTGTAAGCCGGGATGGGTGCGCGGGGCCTGCAGGGCCAGCCGCTCCATCTCCAGCCAGTCCGAGAGCAGGCCGCCGTCCGGCACGGCGCGCAGCGGCGCGTCGTCGTCGAGCGGGACCGGGTTGTCCGGAAGGGCGCCGTAGACCATCGCCGACGTGCACAGGACGACCCGGCGGACGCCGACTGCCGCGGCGGACGTGAGCACGGTCTGCGCCGCCCGGACGTTGCGCTCCCCACGCGCCCGGTCGTCACCGTCGAGCGAGGTGTCGACCGCGAGGTGAACCACGGTGTCCACCTTCGAGAGCCGGCCGGCGAGCGCGGGGTCGCAGACGTCGAGCACCCGCCAGGTGACGCCCGGAGCCTGACCCCGACGCGAGTCCAGGCCGACGACCCGGGACACGTCGTCCCGGCCGGCGAGTCGCCCTGCGAGGGCGGCCCCGAGCCCGTCCGCCGCACCGGTCACGGCCACGACCGGTCCCTTGGCGGCGCCGCTGCGCCGAGAGCGAACCCGCGGCGTTCCTCCCGCCGTACCGGAACTCACCGGACCGCCGCCGCTGTTGGCGTAGTGGTTACGGTGGACGGCACGGCAGTCATGGTGCCCCCATCTTGCCAAGTCCGCTCGCCGGCCGCCCGGCATCGGCCATCCAGGCGTGACTCGAGGAGTTGACCCCGTGAGCAACCTTCCCTTCGGCTTCAATCCCGGCGATGACGATGGGGGCGACCGGCCGGGTCCCGGCGGCGGTGCACCGCTCGACCCGATGGCGGCGCTCTTCGGCGCCGGCTCCGGCGGCGACCTCGGAGCCGCCTTCCAGCGGCTCGGGCAGCTGCTGTCGTGGCAGGGCGGTCCGGTCAACTGGGACCTGGCGCGCGACGTCGCTCGGCAGGTCGTCGCCACGGCCGGCGACCGCTCGGTGACGACCGCGGACCGCGAGCCGGTCCTCGACGCCCTGCGCCTCGCCGAGCTCTGGCTGGACAACGCGACCAGCTTCCCGGCCGGCGCGGCAGCCGCCTCGGCGTGGAGTCGGGCGGAGTGGGTCGAGGCGACGATGCCGGCCTGGCGCGAGCTCGTGGATCCGGTTGCCGGCAAGGTCGTGGACTCGATGGGCTCGATGCTCTCCGGTGAGGGCGGTCCCCTGGCCGGGCTTGGCCTGCCGACCGAGCAGGTCCAGGCCATGTCCCAGCTCGCCGGACCGATGCAGCAGATGATGCGCAGCGTCGGCGGTGCGATGTTCGGCAGCCAGATCGGTCAGGCGATCGGGTCGCTCGCGGTCGAGGTCGTGGGATCGACCGACGTCGGGCTCCCGCTCGCCCCGGGTGGCCGGGCCGCGCTGCTGCCCGCCAACATCGCCGCGTTCGGCGAGGGACTCGGTGTCCCGGACGACCAGGTACGGCTCTACCTCGCGCTGCGCGAGGCGGCCCACCACCGGCTGTTCGCGCACGCCCCGTGGCTGCGCGGGCACCTGGTCGAGGCGGTCGCCGCCTACGCCCGCGGCATCACGATCGACACCGCCAAGCTCGAGGAGGCGATGGGCAGCATCGACCCGTCCAACCCCGAGTCGCTGCAGCAGGCGCTCAGCGGCGGCATGTTCGAGCCCGAGGACACGCCGGAGCAGAAGGCCGCGTTGCTGCGCCTGGAGACCGCGCTGGCACTCGTCGAGGGCTGGGTCGACGAGGTCGTCGACGCCGCAGCTACTCCCCATCTGCCGAGCGCGTCGGCGTTGCGCGAGACCGTGCGCCGTCGGCGAGCCAGCGGCGGACCGGGCGAGCAGACGTTCGCCTCTCTGGTCGGCCTCGAGCTGCGCCCGCGCCGGCTGCGCGACGCCGCGGCGCTGTGGCGGGAGGTGCTGGCGGAGAAGGGCCAGGACGGTCGCGAGGCGGTCTGGAGCCATCCCGACCTGCTGCCCACCGCCGACGACCTGGACGACCCGCAGGCCTTCGCCCGTGGCGGCTCCGCACCACTGGACCTGTCCGGCCTCGACGACACCGAGGCACCGCCGGAGCCCCCGACACCGCCAGGAGACGGCGGACACGGCGCGGCGGGCGGCCCCTCCGACCCGTGAGTTCACTGCACCTCGACGCGCGGCGAGTCCTCTCGCGCTGGACGGCGCCCGACGAGGACCAGGAACGGCTCCGGACGACGTACCTCGAGCACCTGGGCACCCACCCGGACGGGCTGTTGCGCTCCTGCGTGCCGGCGCACCTGACGGCCAGCGCCCTGGTGCTGGACGCGACAGCGAGCCGCGTCCTGCTCACCCACCACCGCAAGGGCGACTTCTGGGTGCAGACGGGCGGCCACTGCGAGACCGCTGACGCCTCGCTGGCCGGGGCCGCGCTGCGCGAGGCCACCGAGGAGTCCGGCGTCGCCGGGCTGCGCCTGGTGGGCAATGGGCCCGTCGAGCTGGACCGGCACGCGCTGTCTTCGGCGTTCGGTACCTGCGGGGAACATCTCGACGTGCGCTACGCGGCCCTGGCGCCGGTCGGCGCCGAGCCGGTGGTCAGCGACGAGTCGCACGACGTGGCGTGGTTCCCGCTCGACGCGCTGCCGCCGAGCGCTGTCGCCGACATCGGCCGGCTGGTCACCCGGGCGCGGGCCGCAGCTCAGGCGTCGTCGCTGCTCACGGTCGCCTCGAAGGGGAGCTCACCGGACTCGACGGCGGCGTCGGAGGCGTCCTCGACGGGATCATCGTCATCAACATCGTCGGAGAAGCCGAGCCCAGCGGTGGCCGACACGCCTTCGAGGTAGCCCCGGGCCCGCTCGGTGCGCGGGAACCGGTCGACGAGCGACCAGAAGTCGGCGCCGTGGCCCGGCACCAGCAGGTGGGCGAGCTCGTGCAGCAGGACGTAGTCGACGACCCAGGACGGCATCCCCTGCAGCCGGCTGGAGAGCCGGATGGTGCGGTCGACCGGGGTGCACGACCCCCAGCGGCTGCCCTGGTTGGTCACCCAGCGCACGCTGGCCGGCCTCGCCCGACCGTCCAGGAAGCGGCGCGACAGGTCGACGGCGCGGGTGAGCAGCTCGCGGTCGCTGGGCCGCAGCCGGGCATCCTGGCGGGCCAGCCGCTCGAGCATGACGGCCACCCAGCGCCGCTCCTCGGCCCGGCTCATCCGCGCCGGGATGAGGACCACGGTGCGCTCGCCGTCGCGGTAGGCCGAGACCGTGCGCCGGCGTCGGGCGCTGCGCCGGACGTCCACGATGTCGGCCCCTGTGTCGGCCCCTGTGTCGGCCACGACACCAGACTGGGCTGGTGCGGAGCGCGGTGGGTCGCCGGTCATGCCCGAAACGCTAGCGACTTTCCTGCGTCCACAGCTCGTGGATGACATCTCCGCAGGTCAGCAGGGGTGTTCGGGATGATCCACACCCTTGTCCACAGGGCTGTCGGCAGCCTCTCCACAGCGACACTCCGGCCGGTCCCCACGGTGTCCACACCGGCGTCCACAACCGCGAGGACCAGATCCGGCCGGTTCCGTTGACGCCCGCTCGGGCCGCTCCTAGCGTCTGGCCCGACGAAGCCCCCGGGTCGGTCGGCCGGCCCCTCCGCAAGGGGAAGGCGGGCGGTCCGGCCGTGTCGGCCCGGGGGCTTCGTGATCAGGCGACCCCCCTCCCCTGACGGCGGTGGGTTCCGGGCCGGCCCTCCACGGACCTCCCCGGAACCCACCCTCGGGGAAGCGTTATCAGTGTCATCGTCGCGCTCCGCCTACGCTCGTTCCTCGCTCCGGACGTCGCCGCTTCACTGGCCGGTGAACCGTGGGGTCCGCCGCTCGCGCTGAGCGGCGAGGCCTTCCTGGAGGTCCGCGGTCGCCAGCGTGACCGGCTGGGCCAGCGCCTCCCACTCCAGGGCGGCCTCGAAGCTCGCGTGGCCCCCGGACGCCAGCGCCCGCTTGGTCAGGCGGCTCGCTACCGGCGCCGTCGCGGCGACCGCGCCGGCGACCGAGAGCGCCTCGTCGAGCACCGCGCCGGCCGCGACCGCCCGGTTGACCAGGCCCATCGCCGCCGCCTCGGTGCCGGTGACCATCCGGCCGGTGAGCAGCAGCTCGCGGGCTGCTGCCAGTCCGGCGACCTCGGGCAGCAGCCAGGTGGTCGCCATCCCGGGGTGCATCCCCAGCGCGGTGAACGGGACCCCCATCCGGGCGTCCTCAGCGGCGTACCGCAGGTCACAGGCCAGCGCCACGGCGAGGCCCGCGCCCACGGCCGCACCGTTCACCGCCGCGATCGTCGGCACCTCGAGGTCCCGGATGGCCAGCCAGGTCCGGTAGAACGCCAGCATCCGGGTCCGCAGCTCGTCCACGCTCGCGTCCGGCTCGGCCCCGATCCACGACAGATCGCCCCCCGCGCAGAAGGCGTCCCCGGCGCCGGTCACCACCACGGCCCGCAACCGCGGGTCGGCTCGGAGCTCGGTCATGGCCAGGCCCCAGGACGCGGTCATCGCCGCCGACATCATGTTGCGCCGCTCCGGCAGGTCCAGGGTGACCAGCGCGACGCCCTCGGCCGGGCGCTCGACCCGCAGGTCGGGGCGGTCGCCGGGGCCGTCGCCGGGGCCGTCGCCGGGGCCGTCCCCGGGTCGGAGAGAGGGCGCTGACGGGGGCCGTCCGGGGTCGGTCACGGGCCTGAGGCTATCCACGCTCAGCCCACGCTGGGCACCCCGCCTCCCACGCTCACGGGGGAGCCTGCTCTAGGGTGGATCTCAGGTCCGGTCACGGCATGTCCGCCGGACACCGAACCACTCGAGGAGGACACGTGGCTGAGAGCTACACCGGAGACGCGTACTGCGTGAAGTGCAAGGAGAAGCGCGACTTCACCGGCGAGGTCAAGGTCAGCGAGTCGGGCCGCCGGATGGCCCAGGGGATCTGCCCCGTCTGCGGCACCAAGCTGAACCGGATCCTCGGCAAGGCGTAGGCCGCACCACCCACCCGTCCCGGAGGGGGCGGTCCCGTTCGCGGGGCCGCCCCCTCCGGCATGCGGGGACCTCTACGCTCGCGGTCGTGACCGACTGGGCGGCGCGCGTGCTCGACGAGGTCGACGCCGCCGCGGTCTCCGCCGAGGAGCGGCTGGCCGAGCTCGTGCGCGTCCCGAGCGTGGGCGGCACCGACGCCGAGCACGAGATCCAGGCGATGCTCGCGACCGAGCTGACCCTGGCCGGCCTCGAGGTCGACCACTGGCGACTGCCCCTCGACGAGCTGCTCGCCGAACCCGACTTCCCCGGCGTCGAGGTGGAGCGCACCGAGGCCTGGGGCCTGGTCGGTCGCCTGCCCGGCCGCAGTGACGGGTCTGCCGGGTCGGACGGCCCGGCCCTGATGCTCAACGCGCACGTCGACGTCGTCCCGACCGGGGACCTCGCCGCGTGGAGCCGGCCGGACCCGTTCTCCGGGCAGGTCGTGGACGGTGAGCTGCACGGGCGCGGCGCGTGCGACATGAAGGCAGGTCTCGTCGCCGCGCTCACCGTCGTCGCAGCGGTACGCAGGGCCGGTGCCCCGCTGCGCGGCGACCTCCTGGTGGCCTGCGTCCCTGGCGAGGAGGACGGCGGCCTCGGCACCTACGCCACCCTGCGCCGGGGATGGCGCGCTGACTGCGCCGTGCTGCCCGAGCCCACCGGGCTCGACATCGTGCCGGCCAACGGCGGTGCGCTCACCTTCCGGCTGCGGGTGACCGGCCTCGCGACGCACGCGTCGCGGCGCACGGAGGGCGTGAGCGCGGTCAGCAAGCTGGTCCCGCTGCTCGCGGCGCTGGACCGGCTGGAGGCGTCCCGCAACGCCGACGTCGACCCGTTGCTGGCGCGCTGGCCGATCGCCTACCCGGTGTCGATCGGACGGGTCGAGGCGGGCAACTGGGCCTCCACCGTGCCGGACCTCCTGGTGGCCGAGGGGCGCCTCGGCGTCGCGCTCGACGAGCCGGTGGACGCCGCCCGGCAGTCCCTCGAAGATGCTGTGGCGGAGGTCTGCGCCGAGGACCCCTGGCTCGGCGAGCACCCGGTGACCGTCGAGTGGTGGGGCGGGCAGTTCGCCTCCGGCCGGCTGCCGGCCGACAACGACCTGGCCGCCCGGATGGGCCGGGCGCACGACCGGGCCGGCGGTGGGCCGCAGGAGGTGTGGGGTGCGCCGTACGGGAGCGACCTGCGCCTGCTCGCCGCCGCCGGTGTGCCGACGCTGCACTACGGACCCGGCGACTCCGCCCTGGCGCACGCCGCGGACGAGCGGGTCCCGCTGGCCGAGCTGCACACCGCGACCCGCGCCCTGGCGCTGCTCGCGCTGGACGTCTGCGGCCTCGCCTGACCATCAAGTGGATCTTCCTGTGGACGGGAGGAGCATCGACCTACCGCGGTTCTGCGACGCTCGGTCACCCGATCCGCCGCCTGCCCGGGAGGGCCTGTGCCGCCACTGCGACCCCAGCTCAAGCCCGCCCTCCGGCGCGTGTGGCGGGACGGCACCACGCTCCAGCTCGGGGTCGACCCCGGACGGGCCGTCGTCATCGGCGGGCTGGACACCGCGTCGGCTCGCCTGGTCGAGAGCCTCGACGGGACGCGTGACCTCAACGGCCTGCGGGTCGCCGCGGCCCGGCTGGGGCTGGCCCCGCGACATCTCGAGGACCTGCTCGGGCTGCTGACCCGGTCGGGGGTCCTTCAGGACGCCGCCGCCGACCAGAGGCCGCTCGCGGGCCTCAGCCGCGAGGAGCGCGACCGGCTGGCTCCGGACATCGCCGCCGCGTCCATCGCCCGGGCCGGCCTGGACGGCGGAGCTGGCGTGCTCGGCCGTCGCCGCCGGAAGGTCGTCGCCGTGCACGGCGCGGGCCGGGTGGGGGCGTCGCTGGTCCGGTTGCTCGCCGCGGCCGGCGTCGGCGGCCTGGCGGTCGAGGACGCGGGGACCACCCGGGCCGCCGACCTCTCGCCCGCCGGTCTGGACGCCGATGCGCTCGGCGCGCGGCGGCAGGAGGCGGCGGCTCGCGCGGCGCGGGCGCTCGCGGCGTCGGCGCGTACGGGCGCACCCACCGGTCCCGCTCCGGACCTCGTCGTGCTCACGGCGGAACCGGGCAACGGCCCCGAGTCGCACCTGGTCGACCGGCTGGTCAGGTCCGGGATCCCCCACCTGTTCGCTCGCGTCCGCGACGCGACCGGCGTGGTGGGTCCCCTGGTGCTGCCCGGCCGGTCGTCCTGCCGCCGCTGCCACGACCTGCACCGAGCCGACCGGGACCCGGCCTGGCCGTCGGTCGCGGCCCAGCTCACCGGCGGCGGCCGGCTCGCACCGGCCGCCTGCGACGTCGTGCTCGCCACGGCCGTCGCAGCACACGCGGGTCTCCAGGTGCTCGCCTTCCTCGACGGGGATGCCCGGCCGCCGGCGGTGGACGGGACGCTCGAGGTGTCGCAGGCTGACGGGCGGGTCCGACGCCGGTCCTGGTCGGCTCACCCGGCCTGCGGCTGCGCTTGGGCAGCGGCCGACCAGACGCACTGACAGACTGCCGGGATGGAGGACCTGCCGCGTCGTGCCGCGGCCCGGACGGTCAGGCTCGCGGGCCTGCCGCTGGGCTACGCGGGCCGCGCGACGCTGGGCCTCGGGCGCCGGATCGGCGGCCGACCGGCCGAGGTCGTGGCCGCCGAGGTCCAGGCCCGCACCGCCGAGCAACTGTTCCGCGTGCTCGGCGAGCTCAAGGGCGGAGCGATGAAGTTCGGCCAGGCGATGTCGGTGTTCGAGGCTGCCCTGCCGGAGCACCTCGCCGGGCCCTACCGCGAGACCCTGACCCGGCTGCAGGAGTCCGCGCCGCCGCTGCCGGCTCGGACCGTTCACGCGGTGCTCGCCCGCGAGCTGGGCAGCGGGTGGCGCGACCGGTTCACGACCTTCGACGACCGGCCGGCCGCCGCGGCGTCGATCGGCCAGGTGCACCGCGCGGTGTGGTCGGACGGACGCCACGTCGCGGTCAAGGTGCAGTACCCCGGTGCCGGCGAGGCCCTGCTCTCGGACCTGACCCAGATCGGCCGGATGAGCCGGCTCGTCGGCATGCTGGTGCCCGGGCTCGAGGTCAAGCCGCTGGTGGCCGAGCTGAAGGAGCGGGTCGCGGAGGAGCTCGACTACCGGATGGAGGCCGAGCACCAGGCGGCCTTCGCCGACGAGTACGCCGGCGACCCCGACATCCTGGTGCCTCCCGTCGTCGACGGCAGCGGCCAGGTCCTCGTCAGCGACTGGGTCGACGGCACGCCGCTGTCCAAGGTCATCTCCTCGGGTACGACGGAGCAGCGCGACCGCGCCGGTCTGCTGTTCGCCCGCTTCCTGTTCTCCGGTCCGGCCCGCGTCGGTCTGCTGCACGCCGACCCGCACCCGGGGAACTTCCGGCTCCTGGACGACGGCCGACTCGTGGTGCTCGACTACGGCGCGGTGAACCGGCTGCCGGGTGGGCTGCCGCCCTCCATCGGCCCGTTGCTCGAGCTGGCCATCGCCGGCGACGCCCATGGCGTGCTCGAGGGGCTGCGCGCCGAGGGATTCGTCCGCACCGGCATCGACCTCGACGCCGAGGCGTTGCTCGGCTACCTCGCGCCGATCCTGGAGCCGGCCAGCGCCGAGACGTTCCGCTTCTCCCGGGGTTGGCTGCGCCGCCAGGCGGTGCGCGTCGGCGACCCGCGGTCCCCGGCGTACTCCACCGGTCTGCGCCTGAACCTGCCGCCCGACTACCTGCTGATCCACCGGGTGACGATGGGCGCGATCGGCGTCCTCTGCCAGCTCGAGGCGGAGGCGCCGTGGCGCGCCGAGCTCCAGAACTGGGTGCCCGGTTTCCGCGGCGGCACGGCACGACGTTCACGGCGTACGTCGAAGAAGTCGCCCGCCCCGCGCCCCACTCGCAACCGGGCCCGGACGGCCGGCGCGGACTGACCCCTCACCACCACTCGGTGTCGAGGCGACCCTCGATGGCTCGCACGTTCTCGCGGCTGCACCGGTCGCAGTAGTGGACGGTCCGGCCGCGCTCGACCGACGTGCTCCACGTCAGCGGCTGTTGCTCCTCGGTGGCGCCGCAGCGCGCACAGGTCACCACGATGTCGACCTCCACCACCAGGACGTCCTCACGGGACGGTCAGGGTCCGAGCCTGCTCCCCCAGGAGCTCGCGGTCCAGGTCACCGACGTCCAGGCACGGCCCGGAGATGTCGAACAGCACCGGCGCGCGGCTGGTGTAGCCGGTGACCTGCACGTTGACGTCGTCCCGGACGGCCTCCAGGGTGACCGGGTCGTCGCCCGGCCCGACCGGCCGCAGCCGCAGCCCGGTCGGGTCGAGGGTGGCCACGACGCGGTCCGCCAGCGGGCCGGTCACGTCGGGACCGGGGTCGAGACGGCCGGTCACGTGGTAGAGGACCTTGCCGCCGAGGTCGTCGCACCCCGACCACGCGCCGGTGGTGGGCTCCTTGAAGGTGCCCAGGTGGGCCAGCTCGCCGAGGACGGACCGGGAGACCTCGAGCACGTGTGCCTCGGAAGCGGCCGCCTGGGCGCGCACGTCGTCGGGCGACGCCGCACAGCCGGACAGGGCGACCGCCCCGGCCAGCAGGCCGCCGGCCACCCGCGGCCCGCGGGCCAGCCCGACCACGTCGACCTCGGGCGGCAGGCGGCGCCGGACCGCAGCCAGCAGTCCCTCAGCCGTCCCGCCGTCGCGGCGGTCCCCCTCGTCAGGGGACGACGGTCGGTTCACGGTCGGCCTCCGGGTCGTCGTTGATGCCGTCGGGGAGCAGCCACACCTCGTCACGGTAGGCGGCCGTGGTCACGCCCGCGTAGTCGCCCACGACCACCGCCACGATGTTGGCCAGCGACTCGCTCTTGGTGTCGAAGTACTTGGAGTGGTCGGCGATGTCGAGCATGAACTCGTTGCGCGTCGGGTCCTCGGCCCGGAATCGGACAGCGCCGAAGCTCTCGTGCGTCGGGTCCTTGCCGAAGCGGTCCACGTAGCTGACCGGGTCTCGGCTGCTGGCCCCGACGAACACGTGACCGTCGGGTAGCACGAGATCGCTCGCGTCCTCGACGTTGGGCCCCGGGCTGCCGACGAGCACCGCGTCGTCGACGCCCGTGACGTGGTCACGCAAGGCGGTGCCGGTGGTGGTGCTGCCGTAGCTATGGCCGACAACGGTGAGGTGGGGCGCCACGTCGCGGGCCGCCTGCACCGCGAGCACGTCGGCTGCCAGCAGGTCCGCTCCCTCCTCCGCGGCCCCGTCGAACACGACGTCACCCAGGCCGGGCGCGTCGTAGCCCATCCACGCCACCGTCGCCGTCGCATGCTCCGGCGCCGCGCGCCTGGCCTCGGTGGTGACGCGGACCGCGTTGTCCGTCAGGGCGGCCACCGCCCCCCGCACGTCCGACCCGAGGCCAGGGACCAGGAACGCCACGTGTCCGGCACTGTCCACGTCGCCGACGGCGATCGCCGCGCGGCCCTCACCGTCGTAGGCCGACGGGTCGAAGACCAGCAGCTGGGCCGTCAGCGGGTCACGCGTGACCGGGTCGGCCTGCGAGCGCACCGTCGCCAGCTGGTCGCGGACCACCACGCAGTTGTCCAGCCGGCGCTGCTCGGCCGCGTCGAGCGTTCCCGTCGCGCGCAGGCGGGCGAGGTCCTGCGCGAGGCGCTGCTCGTTCGCGGCACTGCGCACCGCGCCGGGGAGCCCGTCGAGGCCGCCGATCTCGACCGGCCAGGTGGTGGCCAGCCGCTGCTGCTCGTCGCCGGTCAGCGCCTGCCACCAGGCGCGGACGAGCACCGCCGGAGTGCCGGCCGGCGGCGGTGAACCGTGGGCACCAACCGCTCGGCGGCTCGCCGCCAGCAGGGGCAGCAGCGACGCCAGAGCCCCCTCCTGAGCACCTGCCGTCCCTGGAGGGGGTGGGACATTCATCGCCCGGGCGGCGACCGGCAGAAGGTCTCGGGCGGCAGCCGACACCTGGCGGGCGGTGCGCGAGGCGTCCTCCGCGACCCGGTCGAGCACAGCGCGATGGCGGGCGTGCAGGCGCCCGAGCTCGCCCAGCTGGACGTCCCGCGTGTCCTGCGCCTGCAGCCGGCGAAGCGGCCCGGGGACGTCCGGCATCGCGAGCACCGCTGCCAGCTCGCGGCGGTGCTCGGCCAGCAGGGCGGCGTGCTCGCGCCGCAGGCGGTCCACCTCGGCGCAGGCACCCTCGACGGTCGCGGCATGGGCACGCAGCAGCCGGGCGCCGGTCTGCAGCGGACCGGCCACGGCCCGCGTCAGCGCGGCGACCCGCTCGAGCTCGTGACGGCACGCTGCGGCGGCCGGGCCGTCCCAGGCTGCGGCCAGCCGGTCGGCGTCGCGAGCCACCTCGGCAGCCAGCTCCTGAGCCCAGGAGGACAGCCGGGTCCCGGCTGCGGCGGCGGACACCAGGGTCAGCGGGCTGTCCGGGGGGTACGGCAGGACCTCGACACTCACGCGCTCACCTGCCCGCTCCCCTGCATCGCCGCGTCCTCCACCCGCCGGTAGACCGTGAGGCCGGACCGGACGAGCGACGAGAGGAGCTCGAGATCCAGCGCGCTGACCTCGAGGACGTCGGCGCAGACGTCGCCCAGCAGCTCGAGTGCGGCCGTGAGCGCCGGGTCGGTCAGGCCGTCGCGGAGAGCGGCCGCCCGACGGCCCAGGTCGTCGGCATGGGCGGCCTCGTCGTTCAGCCGGGTGGCGACCTCGAGCACCCCGGGACCGTCGAACCGGATGTGTACGGCGCACCTCCCGACCACCGCACGAGCACCTGCGTGCCGTGCCGGTCAGCGTAGGGAGATCCGACCCGGTGCCGGGGCCTTCGTCCACAGGCCGCCCACCGGCCCCGCGGTCAGGGCAGCCGGGCGCCCTTGCCCAGCAGCGGCTCCCACAGGTCGCCCGACTCGGACACCCGCTCGAGGGTCTGCGGCGCCGTGAACTGGAGGTCCTGCGGGCGGCGAGCGGCGGCCACCTCGTCCCACGTCACCGGCGTCGAGACCCAGGGCCGTGGCCGGGCGCGAAGGGCGTACGGGGCGACGGTGGTCTTCGCGGCGTTGTTCTGGCTCCAGTCGACGAAGACCTTGCCGCCGCGCAGGTTCTTGGCCATCCGGGAGACGACCAGGTCCGGTCGCTCCCGCTCGAGGCGGCGGGCCAGGTCCCGTGCGTACGCCGAGGTGCGGTCGTCGGACGCGGGAACGATCGCGGCGCTGACCTGCATCCCCTTCGACCCGCTCGTCTTGGCCAGCGGTACCAGCCCGTCGGCCTCGACCAGATCCTTGAGCAGCAGGGCCACCTCCGCGCACTCCACCACGGACGCCGGCGCCCCCGGGTCCAGGTCGAGCACCAGGCGGTCCGGGTCGCGGACGCCGCCGCGGGGTCCCACCGACCACTGCGGGACGTGCAGCTCGAGCGCCGCGAGGTTGGCCGCCCAGACCAGGGTGGGCAGGTCCGCGACGACCACGTAGTCGAGGGTCTCCCTGTCCATCGTGCTCCCGGGTGCGGGGAGACGAACGGTGCGCACCCAGTCCGGCGTGCCGGGCGGGGCGTTCTTGGCGAAGAACCCCTTGGTGGCCACACCGTCCGGGAACCGCTGGAAGGACATCGGGCGGTCGGCGATGTGCGGCAGCAGAACAGGAGCGACCCGGACGTAGTAGTCGACGACCTCGCCCTTGGTGAAGCCCGTCTCGGGATAGAGGACCTTGTCGAGGTTGGAGAGGGACAGCCGCCGGCCGTCCACCTCGACGGTGGACCGTTCCGACGATGCCTTGGACGTGGATGCCTTGGACGTGGCCACCTCGTGCTCCCCTCGCCGGTTCTCCGGACGCCAGCCTCCCGAGGACAGTCTGGCAAGTCGTCAGGAGCCGCAGGACATGACAGGGCCCCGACCGCGGTGCAGCGGTCGGGGCCCTGGTCCCCTCGGGTCGTGCTCGGTGACCTCCTTGACGGTCACCAGACGGCGGCGAGGGAGAGGAGGCGGTGGGCCCGCACTGCGGCCTGCTCGGCCTTGCGCGACGCCCGGTGGGCGGCGACCAGCCGGCGGGCCCGCTGCGAGCGGACGGCCTCCTCGAGACGCAGTGCCGCATGGGCACGCGCCAGTTCCTCATGCATGAGTTGCATCTCGATGCTCCTGTTCTTGATGTGTGTCGTGTGGTCTGGTGCGGTCGGCGCGATCATGCGGCCACCTCGGACTTGCGGGGACGGCCACGCGGACGCTTCCGCGGGACCACGACGCCTGCGACGAACCACTCGCCGCCCCAGACGCCCCATGGCTCGCGGCGCTCGAGGGCGCCGTTGAGACAGTCGAGGCGGGCGGGACACGTCGCGCAGAGCGTCTTGGCGAACTCGACGTCGGCGGGCGAGTCGGCGAAGAACAGCTCCGCGTCGTTGACCCGGCAGGGCAGCTGTTCGTCGATGACTCGCTCGGTGAGGACCGACAGCCCGGTCAGCGCCGTCAGGTCCGCGAGCGGGTTGACGGAGCGGCCGTTGTGGTCGGCGGTCTCACGATCGAACGATGCGAGCTGCATGGGAGTCACCTCCATGTCTTCCTGTGTGTCAGTCGGCTGGTGAGCCGGCTGGTGGGCAGTTGTCGGGCGCTGGCCCTGGTGAGGACTCGGCGCTGGCGGACGACGAAAAAGGCCGCGGATCCCGGGTGTCGGGTTCCGCGGCCTTGGAGGTGCCGGTGAGGTGGATCTACACCGGTGGACTCCAGGTGGAGCGGATCCCTGCGAGGCCGTTGAACACGACGACATCGCTGATCGGGAGCAGAGCAGTGGCCTTCGGGCTGGCGGCGACCTGGACGGGTGCGACACTGCGCTCGCGCATGGCGATGGACACAGTTGTCCCCTGGGTCGCGGCCGGACGCGGCGCGAGAACACGCACCGCCTCGTAACCGAGGCCGGACGTCCCCGCCGGAGCCACGCCGAGGTGCACCACGGACAGGGCGATCGGGGACGTCATCGACGTCTTGGTGATCTCCATCGTGGTCACCTCCTGCTCTGTGCTCGTGCGGGCAGACGCTGATGCCTGCTGGCCGGTGACAGGAAGACTAGAGGGGCTCGCCGTCAGGTGCAATCGATTTTTTGACTCCTGTCGGCGGAGTCGCCGCCGGCGTCGCTCCGGCGCACAGCCCGAGGACGTCGGAGCCGTACCGCTCGAGCTTGGCGCGCCCGATCCCGGACACGGCGAGCAGCTGGGCCTCGGTCGTCGGCCGGAGCTCGGCGAGCGCCGTGAGCGTCGCGTCGGTGAAGACGACGTAGGCGGGGACGGACTGCGACCGGGCCTGCTCGGCGCGCCACTCGCGCAGCCGCTCGAAGAGCTGCTCGTCGTAGGCGGACGGGCAGTCCTCGCAGCGCCCGAGCTTGCGCGCCACCGGAGCGGTCAGCGGCTTCCCGCAGACGCGGCAGGTCGCTGGTGCCCGCCGCCGGGAGGACGCACCGGCGGCCGCGGCCGGCCGGCTGCGGCCGCTGTGCAGGCCGTCGAGGAACCGGGACGGCCGTCGCCCGGCCCGCCCGCCCGGCGAGCGCGAGAGCGACCAGCTGATCGCAATGTGCTCGCGGGCACGGGTGACTCCGACGTAGAGCAGCCGACGCTCCTCCTCGACCTGCTCCGGCGTCACGGCGAAGGTGATGGGCAGCATCCCGTCCGTCGCTCCGACCACGAACACCGCGTCCCACTCCAGACCCTTGGCGGCGTGCAGCGACGCGAGCGTGACCCCGTCCACCGTCGGCGCGTGCTGGGCGTCGGCGCGCTCGTCCAGCTCGGCGACGAAGTCGCGCAGGGTCGCGTCGGGACGGCTCGCCGCCAGGTCGTCGGCGAGGCGGGCGAGCGCCGCCAGCGACTCCCATCGGTCGCGCACGGCGCCCCCGCTGCCCGGCGGCTCGGTGGACCAGCCGCCGCCGGACAAGACCGCTCGCACCGTCGACGGCAGGCGGCCGGAGTCGCCACTTTCGCCGCCATCGTCGCCCTCGCCATCGTCGTCCGCCGAGCGCGCCGCGCCGCGCAGGAGCAGCCGCGCCTCACGGACCTCCGGCCGCTCGAAGAAGCGCTCCCCGCCGCGCAGCAGATAGGGGATGGCGGCGTCGGCGAGCGACTGCTCGTAGGTTTCGCTCTGGCCGTTGGTCCGGAAGAGCACCGCGATCTCGCCGGCCGGCGTCCCGGCGGCGACCAGAGCCTGGATGCGGCCGGCGACCCACCGGGCCTCGGCCGGCTCGTCCGGGTGCTCGCGGAGATCGGGTGGGGGGCCGGCCGGGCGCTGCGCGACCAGCTCGAGCCGGCCCCGGAGGCTGGCCGGCGCCTTGGCCACCAGCTTGTTGGCCAGGTCGACCACCTGCGGCGTGGAGCGGTAGTCGCGGACCAGCCGGACCTCGCGGGCGCCCTCGTAGCGCCCCCGGAACCCGAGCAAGAAGTCCGGCGACGCCCCGGCGAAGGTGTAGATCGTCTGGTGCGGGTCGCCGACGACGCACACCTCGTCGCGACCCCCGAGCCACTGGTCCAGCAGCGCCTGCTGCAGGGGGCTGACGTCCTGGTACTCGTCGACGACCAGATGGTGGTACTGGCCGCGCACCGCGTCGGCGACCTGTCGGTGCTCGGCGATCAGGCCGACGGTGTAGAGCAGGACGTCTTCGAAGTCGATGACGTGGCGGTCGCGCTTGACCTGGTCGTACGTCGCCAGGAGCCGCACCACGGTGGCCGCGTCGAGCCCGGCCGGCGGCGTACGCCCCGTCTTGGCCGCCGCCGCGGCGTAGTCGTCGCGGTCGGTCATCGTGACCTTGACCCACTCGACCTCACCGGCCAGGTCCCGGACGGTCGCCCGGTCGGTGGGCAGCCGGAGCCGGCCGGCGGCCTCGGCGACCAGCGCCGCCTTGTGCTCCACCAGCGGCGGCAGCTCGCCGCCGACGTGCCGCGGCCAGAAGTAGCGCAGCTGGCGCAAGGCGGCGGCGTGGAACGTGCGAGCCTGCACCCCGACGGCATCCAGGGCGCGCAACCTGGTCCGCATCTCGCCGGCCGCGCGGGCCGTGAACGTGACCGCAAGCACCCGCTGGGGCACGAAGACGCCGCTGTGGACGCCGTAGGCGATCCGCGCCGTGATCGCCCGGGTCTTGCCGGTGCCAGCTCCCGCGAGCACGCACACCGGCCCGGTCAGCGCGGTCGCGACCTCCCGCTGCTCGGGATCGAGCATCTCGAGCAAGGAATCGGCGTCCGGCACGCGGCCATCCTCGCAGCGCCGGTGGACACGAGCAGCCAGTGAGGTGACGAGGTGACCCACGACATAGTTGAGCGTGGAAGGATGAGGCCCGGGAAAGGAGTTGACCAGGTGCGGAGCGGGAACGATCCCGCTCATCAGGTCCAGGAGAGAGGTCCGCACGCCGGTGTCGACGACGGTCACGATGTACAGCACTCCGTGGTGCGGCTACTGCCATCGGCTGAAGGCCCAGATGGACCGTGAAGGCATCGAGTACTGCGTGGTCGACATCGAGGATCACCCCGACGCCGCCGACCTGGTGATGTCGGTCAACGGAGGTTCCCGGACCGTCCCGACCCTGGTCTTCCCGGACGGCTCGGCCCTGACCAACCCGAGTCTCGCCCAGGTCATCGAGAAGCTCGCCGCCTGAGGCGCGCCGCTCAGGGGCGAGCCTGCACGCACCACGCCGTGGCGCCGACCTCGAAGGGTGCCCGCGGCTGCAGCTGGGCGCATCGGGACCGCAGCGCGTCGCGCCGCCCCTCGTCGAGCGCCCCGACGTAGGAACCTGCTGGGCCGACGCCCAGCGTGAAGGGCTCCCACCAGGCGTCGAAGGACTCGAACCTCACCCGGACGGTCAGCGTCGAGGACTCGACGTCTGTCAGGCCGGCCCGCAGGCACAGCTCACCGAGGTGACCCTCGCGCGCCCCCGCGAGGCCCGACTCGTCGTGCGCACCCGGGTCGAGGTCTCGCACCGCCCGCCAGAACGTGGCCAGCGGGCCGCCCTCGCCGGCGTGGTCCCAGACGCACGCGGCGACGAGACCCCCCGGGCGGGTGACCCGACCCATCTCGGCCAGCCCCGCCACCGGATCCGACATGAAATGCACGACCAGCTGCGCCAGCGCGAGGTCGAAGCCGTCGTCGGGGAACGGCAGGTTCTCAGCGGCGCCGGACCGCACGTCGACCTCGGGGAACCGCGCACGCGTCGCGGCGACGAAGGACTCGCTCGGGTCGACGGCTGTGACCGCAGCAGGACCCAGGCGGTCCACCAGCTGCGCCGTGAGGGCCCCGGGTCCGCAGCCCACGTCCAGAGCGTCGTGGCCGGCGCGGACGCCGACCCAGTCGGCGAACTGAACCGCCAACGGCTCGGAGTACCTGCCCATGAAGTCCGCGTACGCGGTCGCGGTGACATCGAAGGTCACCGGGCGAAGATATCCCTCCCGCGGCGGCTCAGGAGCGGTCGAGCCGCGCGTTGTGCGGCAGCGGCGCGCCGTACCAGTGCTCGATGAGCCGGCGGGAGATCGAGATGGACGGCGACGTGAGCAGCTCGCCCGACTCGATGTCGGCGCGCATCGACTCACGCGTGAACCAGCGAGCTTCCGCGATCTCTCCGTCGTGGCGGACGATGTCGACGGTCTCGGCATGCGCGGCGAAGCCGAGCATCAGGCTGGACGGGAACGGCCAGGGCTGGCTGCCCAGATAGGTCACCTCGCCGATCCGGACGCCGACCTCCTCGGCCACCTCGCGGCGGACCGCAGCCTCCAACGACTCCCCGGGCTCCACGAAACCGGCCAGCGTCGAGAAGCGCCTCGCCGGCCAGGTCGCCTGGCGGCCGAGCAGCAGACGGTCGTCGCCGTCGACCACGAGCATGATCACGGCCGGGTCGGTGCGCGGGTAGTGCTCGCTGCCGTCCGCGTCGCAGCGCCGCGTGTGCCCGGCGTTCTCCGGACGGGTCGGCCGGCCGCAGCGCGGGCAGTGCGTGTGGGTCGCGTGCCAGTTCGCCAGGGAGACCGCGTGCACCAGCAGCCCCGCGTCCCGGTCGTCGAGGAGCGCGCCCACCTCGCGCAGCCCGGCGTACGTCCGGCCCGACATGCGCCCGGCTTCCTCGTCCCCGCCGTCGACCGCGAAGTAGGCAACGCCCTCGTCGTCGACCCCGAGCAGGAACCGGCCGTCCTCCGGTCCGCTCGGGCGCCCGTCGAGGTCGAGCCGCGGCGGGTCACCGGTGACGGCAGCCTCCCCGTCGCGCAGCAGGACGACCTGCGTCGCGGGGTCCGCCCAGGCGGCGGCCAACCAGTCCGGGTCGCTGCGGTGGTGCGCGGCCCGGTCGACGACCGCGCGGGACAGCGCGAGGTCGGGCAGCGCCGGACGGCTCACCGGGGCAGCGTGCGGGCGAGGTCGTCCCACAGGTGTGCAGCCGCCTCGGCGCCCTTGAGCAGCATCGGGATCTCGACCTTCTCGTTCGGCGCGTGCCAGCCGTCGTCGGGCAGGCTGACGCCGAGGAACACCACCGGGGCGGCCAGCACGTCCTGCAGGTCGGCCTCCGGCCCGGAGCCGCCCTCGCGCGTGTAGCGGACCTCGGTCCCGAAGGCCGCTTCCATCGACCTGGTGACGGACGCCAGGGCCGGATGGTCCAACGGGGTCAGGCACGGACGTACGCCCGGGCCGTACCAGTGCATGGACCACTCGACGCCCTCCGGCACGGTCCGGCCCAGCCACGCCTCGACCTTCGACTGCACGTCGCGCGGCTCCTGCCCGAGCACCAGCCGGAACGAGAGCTTGGCGTGTGCCTCGGACGGCACGATCGTCTTGTGGCCCGCACCGGTGTAGCCGCCCCAGACCCCGTTGACCTCGGCCGTCGGTCGCGCCCACACCCGCTCGAGGGTGGAGAAGCCCTTCTCGCCGTACGGAGTCGTGCTCCTGGCATTGGCCAGCCAGGCGGACTCGTCGAAGGGCAGCTTGTGGAACAGCGCCCGCTCGTCGTCGGTGAGGTCGACGACGCCGTCGTAGAAGCCGTCGACGGTGATCCGCCCGTCGGCGTCGTGCAGCCGCGCGAGGATCCTCGCCAGTTCGGTGAGCGGGTTGCGGATCGCACCGCCGAAGGATCCGGAGTGCACGTCCCCAGACGGCCCGCGCAGGTCGAGCTGGCCGTCGGTCAGGCCGCGCATGCCGGTGCAGACGGTCGGTGTCTCGCGGGACCACATACCCGTGTCGGACACGACGACCACGTCGCAGGCGAGCTCATCCTGGTGATCCCGGAGCAGCTCGGCGAAGTGCGGTGAGCCGGACTCCTCCTCGCCCTCGACGATCAGCTTGAGGTTGACCGCGGGCGCCGTGCGGCCGGTGGCCTGCAGGTGGGCGCGCAGGCCGAGGGTGTGGAAGAAGACCTGACCCTTGTCGTCGGCGGCGCCGCGGGCGTGCAGCCGGTCGCCGGCCACGGTCGGCTCGAACGGTGGGTGCTCCCAGAGCTCGAGCGGGATGACCGGCTGGACGTCGTGGTGACCGTAGACGACGACGGTGGGCGCGTCGGGGTCCTCACTCGGCCAGTGCGCGAAGACAGCGGGTAGCCCGCGAGACTCCCACACCTCGGCGATCGGGAAACCGGTGTCCCGCAAGGCCTGGGCGAGGTGCTCGGCCGAGCGGCGCACGTCCTCGTGGTGCGCCGGGTCGCCGCTGATCGACGGGATGCGCAGCCACGTCACCAGGTCGCTGACGAAGCCGTCGGCGCCCTGCTGGACGGCTGCCCGGACCCGCGCCACCGCGTCGGCATCGACGACCGGCTGCTCGCTGGTGCTCATGCGCGGAACCCTACGACGACGCCGTTCACAGCCCTCGACTAGCGTCGGCGCGATGCGCCTGGCGACCGTCAACCTCCTGGGCGGCCGCTCCATCGCCCATGGCGAGGTGGTCGAGAACGAGCTGCGCGAGGCCGCCGCGATGGTCGCCGCCGACGTCGTCGCGCTGCAGGAGGTGGACCGCGCCCAGCCCCGGTCTCACGGCGTCGACCAGACCGCCGTCTTCGCCGAGGCGCTGGGAGCCGGACACTGGCGGTTCCTCCCCACCCTGCACGGACCACCAGGTGGGGCCTGGACCCCGGCCTCGGGTGACGGCTCCGGCGACGAGTGGCCCGGCCCGGCGTACGGGATCGGGCTGGTGTCGCGGTTCCCTGTGACGTCCTGGCACGTCCGTCGCTTCAAGCCCGCGCCGATCAGCATGCCGTTGCTCATCCCCGGTCAGGGACTGGCGCGCGTGAACGACGAGCCGCGAGCTGCGCTGGCCGCGGAGGTCAGGACTCCGGACGGCCCGATGACCGTGGTGTGCACGCACCTGTCGTTCGTCCCGGGATGGAACGTGGCCCAGCTGCGCGAGATCACGCGCTGGAGCCGCACCCTCCCCGGTCCGCGGGTCCTGCTGGGAGACCTCAACCTCCCCGGGCCGGTCGTCCGGCTGTCCACGACGTGGAGCTCGGCGGCCCGGTTGGGGACGTACCCCTCCTGGAAGCCGCGTGTGCAGTTCGACCACGTGCTCCTCGACGGGGTCCCGCGCCACGCCGTCCAGGACGCGCGGTCGATGCGGCTGCCGGTGAGCGACCACTGCGCACTGCTCGTCGACGTCGCCACACCGGGAGGTCATTGACCCGCGTGCAACCATGCGGTCATGGGCTTCCAGATGGCCAACGAGCCAGCGGCGAACAAGGTCCTCGACGAGCACCCGTTCGCGATCGTGGTCGGGATGATGCTCGACCAGCAGTACGGGATGGAGCACGCCTTCCGGGGCGGCTGGAAGGTGCTCAGCCGGTTCGGCTCGCTGGACCCGGCCGCCATCGCGGCGGCGGATCCGGACGAGTTCAAGGCGCTGTGCAGCACGCCGCCGGCCATCCACCGCTATCCGGGCTCGATGGCCTCCCGGCTGCAGGAGCTGGCCGCGGTCGTCGAGTCCCAGTACGCCGGCGACGTGACACGGCTGTGGAGCGAGGCGACGACCGGCAAGGAGCTGTTCCGCCGCGTCCAGGCACTGCCCGGCTTCGGCAAGCAGAAGGCGCAGATCTTCGTCGCGCTGCTGGCCAAGCAGCTGGCCGTCCGGCCGGCGGGTTGGGAGGCAGTCGCGGGTGACTACGCCCTGGAGGGCTACCGCTCCGTCGCTGACGTCGTGGACGCGGCCTCGCTGCAGAAGGTGCGCGACGTCAAGGCGCAGAAGAAGGCGGCCGCCAAGGCCGCATCGGGTTGAGGCACTAGCCGGAGGCGGTCTCCGCGGCGGGCACCGACCGCAGCAGGGCCACGATGCCGTCGTGATCGAGCAGGTCCGCCGGTCGCACGGTGCGGTTGTGACCGACGTAGTGGAAGGCGGCCCGGACCAGGTCCAGCGGTGTCCCGGTCACGTGGTGCCACGCCAGCCGGTAGACGGCGAGCTGCACGGCTGCCGCGGTCGCCTCGTCGCCGGTCGGCGGCGTGCCGGTCTTCCAGTCGACGACGTCGACCATGCCGTCGGAGGCGTCGGTGAAGACAGCGTCGCAGCGGCCGCGCAGCAGCATCCCGTCGACGACCATGTCGAAGGGGAACTCGACCTCCGCCGGGACCCGCGACCACCACTCGCTCGCCCGGAATGACTCCTGGAGGGCGACCAGGTCGGCATCGGGCTCGGCCGACTCGTCGGCCGCGCCGGGCAGCTCGTCGACGTCGAGCAGCCGCTGCTGCCCCCAGAGCTGCTCCAGCCACAGGTGGAACCGCGTTCCCCGACGGGCCTGGGGTGCTGGTCGACGCGGCAACGGGCGGCGCAGGGACCTGGCCAGCCGCACCGGGTCGCGACGCAGCTCGACGAGCTGGGAGACCGACAGGCGAGCCGGCAGCTCGACCACCGGGCTGCGGTCCGCCTCGCGGGAGCGGGCCAGCTCGGCCAGCAGCAGCTCGAGCTCCTCGTCCCACGCGGCGACGCGTCCGCGGCCGGGCCCGGCGACGCCGGCCGGCTCCGGTGACCCGGCCGCGCTCCGGACCAGCGCGGCGGCGCCCGCGACCGCCGGCCGCCGCGGACCCAGCGGGTCGTAGGGCCAGGCGCCCGCGGCGGGCTCCGCGGCGAGCGGGTTCACGTCGCCGTCGCCCGGCTGCTCGGCCCAGGTGTCGACCCGGCCACCGCCGGAGACGCACAGCGCGTGGATCTCGGTCAGCAGACCGGAGGGGCCGCGCGGCTTGGTGGTGGTGTCCCACCAGTAGCCGGAGCAGCCGAGCAGCGACCGGGCGCGCGTGACGGCGACGTAGGCGAGGCGGCGCTCCTCGAGGGCGCCTCGGTCCCGGCAGGCCTGCTGGAACGACTCGACGTTCGTCTTGGCCGACTCCTGGTCCGTGGCGCCGCGCCAGTCGAGCTCGGGCAGCTCGTCCCTGTCACCGCGCAGCGGGAACGGCAGTGTCGCCAGCTGCTTGCTCCAGTCGGCGACCGGCCGGCGCCCGACGGGGAACACGTCGGTGCTGAGACCGGCGACGAAGACCGCGTCCCACTCGAGGCCCTTGGCCGCGTGCACCGTCATCAGCTGGACCCGCTCGCCGTCCGGCTCGGCCACCTCGACCTCGAGCCCGCGCTCCCTCTCCTGAGCGGTGTCGAGGTAGGCGAGAAACGCCACCAGCCCCGGGTCCTCTCCCGACCCCACGAACTCCTCCGCGACATCGACCAGCCGGTCGACGTCGAGCAGTGCGTCGACCGCCCGCACCCCCGGCCGAGACGCCAGCTCGACGTCGAGGTCGAGCGCGCGTACCACCATCGTCACCAGGTCCGGCAGCGACGCGGCGGTCCACCGCCGCAGCCGCCGCAGCTCGTCGCGGCACCGGGTCAGCCGTTCGTAGCCCGTGCTGGAGTAGGCGCCCGACGGCCCGAGGTCGTCCAGCGCGTCGACCAGGCTGCGCTCGTCGACGGCGTCGTAGTCGGGCTCGTCGGGGACGTCGGTCTCCACCGTCGCCCGCCCGGCCGCCGCGCCGGTCGCGACGGCGATGTGGCGGGCGCGCCGTCCCAGTGCGTCCAGGTCGCGCGGCCCCAGCCGCCAGCGAGGCCCGGCGAGCAGCCGCAGCACCGCGCCACCGGCCGACGGGTCGGCCAGCACCCGGAGCGTGCTCACCACGTCGACCACCTCGGGCCGCGTCAGCAACCCACCCAGACCCACCACCTCGCACGGCACGCCGCGAGCGCGCAGCGCCGACTCCAGCCGGGCGAAGTGCGAGCGCTTGCGAGCCAGCACCGCGACCTGCCCCCACGGCACGACCGACCCCAGGGGTGACGTCGAAGCCTCACCGAGGGAGGCCACCTGGTCGGCGGCCCAGTCGGCTTCGTCGGCCACCGACGCCAGCAGCGCGACGACGGCCTGCCCGGCGCCCACCCGCCCCGGGCCGGGCTGCAACGGCGCGTCGACCTCGCCCAGAGCGCCTCCGACCGGGATGCCCCCGGCGATGACGTTCGCGACGCCGAGGATGCCCTCGCCGTTGCGGAAGCTCGTCGTGAGGCTGCTGCGGCCGGTGGGCTCGGTGCCGGCGAAGTCGTCGCCGAAGCGCTCCAGGTTCCCGGCGCTCGCGCCACGCCATCCGTAGATCGACTGGCGCGGGTCGCCCACCGCCGTGACCGCGTGGCCGTGGCCGAACAGCGAGGTGAGCAGGACGCGCTGCGCCTCGCCGGTGTCCTGGTACTCGTCGAGCAGCACCGCCCCGAAGCGGCCGCGCTCGATCTCGGCGACCTCGGGATGGTCACGGGCGATCCGGGCGGCGACCGCGACCTGGTCGCCGTAGTCCATGGCGCCGCGCTCGCGCTTGTACGCCGCGTAGCGCTCGACCAGGGGCAGCAGAGCGGACCGCGCCTCGAGCGAGCCGACGAGCTCCGCCACCACCTTCGGCAGCCCCCTCGACCGCTGACCGTCGCCGCGCGGCAGCGACCGGAGGTGAGCCTCCACCCGCTCGGTGAGCACCCGGACCTCGGCCGGGTCGCGCAGGTGCTCGGCCAGCTCACCGGCGAGCGCGAGCACGTCACCCACGACCGTCGTCACAGCCCGGTCCACCGCCACCAGGTCACCGGCGTCGTCGGCGTAGGACTCGACGACCTGCGCGGCGTACTGCCAGCTGACCGCCTCCCCGACGAGCCGGGTGTCGGGCTCCAGCCCGATGCGCAGTGCGTGCTCGCTGACGAGAGCGGCGGCGTAGGAGTGGTACGTCGTGACGGTGGGCTCGCCCGTGCGCACCGCGGCGGCGACCTCGTCGGCGAGGAACGGCGCCTCCTCGTGGGCGTGCTGGAGCCGGCGCAGCATCCGGCGGACCCGCTCCCCCAGCTCGGCCGCTGCCTTGCGGGTGAAGGTGAGGCCGAGCACGCGATGCGGCTCCACCAGGCCGTTGGCCACCAGCCAGACCACGCGCAGGCCCATCGTCTGGGTCTTGCCGGAGCCGGCACCGGCGACGACGACGTGCGGCCGCAGCGGCGCCGCGACCGCGGCCGCCTGCTCGGCGGTCGGCGGCGCCGCGAGCCCGAGGCGTGCCGCCAGCTCGGCCGGGGAGCGCTCGCGGCCGCGGGTGACGACCAGCTCCTCCTCGTCGAACAGGCTCTGCTGGCTCACGGGGTGGTCACCTGCCGGCCGTCGTCCTGCACCGGGCACGACGTGCGGACCGGGCAGCGCGCGCAGTACTTGTTGTCGACCGCCTGGAACGCCGAGCCCGCCATGCCCTCGGCGACGTCGAGCACCATGTCCCGGGCCCAGGACGGGTCGTCACCCTCGGAGAGCGCCGGTTGTGCCTGGACGGCACCGCCCTTGCCGCCACCGCCACCCACCTGCACGAGCTCCGCGCCACCGCTCTCCCGCAGACCGAGCTCGGCGAAGCCGCCGTGCTCGACTGCCAGCTGGTAGGTCGCGAGCTGGCCGTGGCGCTCGATCTCGGCGGCCGACGGCTTGCTGGACGCCGACCCGGTCTTCAGGTCGACGACGACTGCTCGGCCGAACTCGTCGCGCTCGATCCGGTCGACTCGTCCGCCCAGCCGGGCCCGGCCGACCGTCGCGGTGAACTCGAGCTCGGTCGCGACGAGCTCGCGCTGGTTGCCCGTCAGCCACGACGCCAGCCGGCGCACCATGCCCGCCGCCCGGGCCCGCTCCCGGGCGGCGACCCAACCGGTGCCGAGATCGACGGTCGGCAGCAGCCGCTCCAGCCGGGCCAGCAGCGCCTCCTCGGTGCTCGTCTCCGCGTCGCGCGCACCCTCGGCCACGGCGTGCACCAGGTTGCCGACGCTCTGCGCGGCGCCCGAGCTGTCACCACCGCCGACGTGCTCGAGGAACCACCGCAGCCGGCACCGGCTGAAGGACTCGACCTTCGACGGGCTGACGGCGACCTCCTGCCCTTCGTCGCGGACCGGCCGGTCGTCGGATAGCTCGGCCAGCCCCCACCACCGGTCGGGGTCGGCACCACGGGCGCCCGCGGCAGCGAGCACGGCGAGCCGGGCGGCCGCCGCCGGGCGAAGGTCGAGCGACGGGTCCGTGCCGGCCGCGAGCGGGCCGCCGACCGCGGCCTGGCGCAGGTCGGCCACCAGGCCGGTCAGGCTCAGCGGACGGCGCGCGGCGGTCAACGGCCTCGACTCCATGTCGCGCGGCAGCGGGTCGAGCTCGTCCAGGAAACGCGACGGCGCCAGCCCCTCCCGCTCGCTGGTCACGGCCGTCACCAGCAGGCTGCGCCGGGCGCGGGTCACCGCGACGTAGAACAGCCGTCGCTCCTCCTCCAGCAGCCGGCCCAGGGTCACAGCAGTCGCCACCACCGTCGGAACGCGCGACTCGCGCTCCCGCAGGAGGTCGACCAGCCGCTCCGACCCGAGGAAGGAGCCGCGCATCCGCACGTCCGGCCAGCTGCCTTCCTGGACGGCCGGGACGCACACGACGTCCCACTCCAGTCCCTTGCTCGCATGGGCAGTGAGCACCTGCACCGCGTCGGTGGACGGCGCGCGAGGAGCGAGGTCCTCCCCCGGGATCTGCTGGCCGAGCAGGTGGTCGAGGAAGACCTCCGGCCCCGCCGCCGGCAGCCGGTCGCAGAACCGCGCGGCGGTGTCGAAGAGGGCGACGACGGCGTCGAGATCCCGGTCGGCCGCCTCACCGGAGTGGCCACCCTCGAGGCTGGCTCGCTCCCACCGCTCCGCAAGGCCGGTGCGCGACCACACAGCCCACAGCACGGACTCGGCGGTCGCTCCCGTCTCGGCGGCCGCCGCACGGGCCAGGGCGAGCAGCGTGGCGACCCGGGCAGCGGGCCGGACCGCACTCGTGTCGAGGGCGACCAGCACCCTCGGGTCGTCGAGCGCCTCGACCAGCAGCGGGCCGGAGGCCCGCCCGCCGCCGGCGTCGAGCTCCGCGCGGCGGAGCGCCTGGCGCAACCGGCGCAGCGCCATCACGTCGGCACCGCCGACCGCGGACGTCACCAGCTCGACGGCGGCCTCCTCGTCGAGCCGCGCCCGGTCGACCGCGCATCCCAGCAGCGACAGCAGTGGGCGGACGGCCGGCTCCTGGGTCAGCGGCACCTCGTCGCCGGCGACCGCGACCGGCACGCCGGCGGCCAGCATCGCGCGCCGGAGCACCGGCATCGAGCGGGCCGTCGAGCGCACCAGGACCGCCATCCGGGACCACGGGATGCCGTCGAGGAGGTGGGCCTGGCGCAGGTGGGCCGCGACCTGGGCGGCCTCCTGCGCCTCGGAGCGCAGCACGGCGACCGAGACCGACCCGTCCGGCAACCCCTCGGCGGCGCGCAGCCGGCGGTGCTCCACCGGTCCGCCGAGCCCGGCGGCGACCCGGCGGGACGCGCCCAGCAGGACAGGACCGGACCGCCGGCAGGTCGCGAGCGCGCGCACCGGCGCCGGCTGCCCCGACGACGTGGGGAACCGGCTCGGGAAGTCGCGGATCCCGTCGACGTCCGCGCCCCGGAAGCCGTAGATCGACTGGTCCGGGTCGCCCACGGCCACCAGGTCGCGACCGTCCCCGGCGAGCAATCGCAGCAGCTCGACCTGGGCCGGGTCGGTGTCCTGCAGCTCGTCGACGAACACGACCTCGCGGGCTGCCCGCTCGGCGTCGAGGAGCTCGGGGTGGCGCAGCCACAGCCCCACCACGGCACGGATCAGCTCGGCGGGGTCGTAGGCGGCGGCGTCCCGCAGCGCCGTCACCCCGGCGTACTGCCGCATGAAGCGTGCCGCGGCCCGCCAGTCGTCGCGGCCCTCCCGCCGGCCGAGCCGGTCCAGCTCCTCGGCGGTGACCCCCCGCTCGTAGGCCCGCATCACCAGGTCGCGCAGCTCCTGGGCGAACCCGCGGGTCGGCAGGGCCGGGTGCAGACGGGCCGGCCAGGACCGGGCTCCTGCCTCGAGGTCGCCGGCCAGCAGGTCGCGCACGACGAGGTCCTGCTCAGGGCCGGACAGCAGCCGCGGCGCCGGCTCGCCCCGCACCGCAGCCTCGCGGCGCAGCACGCCGAAGGCGTACGAGTGGAAGGTCCGCGCCAGCGGCTCCTTGGTGGCCCGGCCGAGGCGGGCGGTGATGCGCGAGCGCAGCTCGGCGGCAGCCCGGCGGCCGAAGGTGAGGACCAGCACCCGCTCGGGGTCGAGCCCCTCGTCGATACGGGCCGCCACCGCCTCGACGACGGTCGTGGTCTTGCCGGTGCCCGGGCCGGCCAGGACCAGCAGCGGCCCGCCGCGATGCTCGACGACGGCCTGCTGCGCCTCGTCGAGGACCGGGACCTCGACCGGGCGCGGAGCCGACCGCACGAGACGGTAGGCGGGCGGGCTGGGCACGTCGGCCATCCCACCACGACCCCTGGACACGAGCAGGACGGAGGATGATGCACGCGCGCCCGTCGCGCAGACCGTTCGTCGCGGCCGCGCGCTGCTCGCCGAGACCTACCGGCGGACCGGAGGCGTCGCCCAAGCGGGCCGCTGGGGCTTCGCGACCGAGACCGTGACGCAGCGGGAGGTCGCAGCGTTCGGCGACGCGTTCGGGCGGAGGCACGGGCCGGCATCGAGCTCACGTGGGAGGCACCCCGGCCGCCCGGACCGTAGCCGTGCCCCGGCCCGCCGGATGGCCGTCGCGATGCTGGCGTTGTTCCAGGTCCTCTCGCTCGCCGTGGGGTCGTCACCGTCGTCCGCGCCGTCCTGGGATGGCTCTAGGCGCCCACCCCGCCATGCGGGGCCGGCCGGACCGGGTGAGGATGGTCGCCATGACGTCACCCGTGCCGCAGGACGCGGCGACCATCGCCGACGACGGCCGGATGCCCCTGCTGGGCTTCGGGACCTGGCAGATCACCGGCACGGCGGCCACCCGCGCGGTGCAGACCGCCCTCGAGGTCGGCTACCGGCACCTCGACACGGCGAGGGTCTACCGCAACGAGGCCGAGGTCGGCGCCGGGCTGTCGGCCAGCGGGGTTGATCGCGAGGAGGTGTTCGTCACGACCAAGTGCCCACCGCGCAACGTCGGTCGCGAGCTGGAGACGCTGCGCTCGAGCCTCGCGGCGCTCGGCACCGACCACGTCGACCTGTGGCTGATCCACTGGCCCGCCGGCGACGGCGCAGATGTCGAGATGTGGCGCGCCTTCGTCGAGGCCCGTGAGCAGGGCCTCGCGCGTGCCGTGGGTGTGAGCAACTACCGGCTGGAGCAGCTCGACGAGCTCACCGAGCAGACCGGCGTGACCCCGGCCGTGAACCAGATCAAGTGGAGCCCGCTGCTCTTCGACCGCGCGGTGCTCGACGGGCATCGCGAACGCGGCGTCGTGCTCGAGGGCTACAGCGCACTGCGCGGGGGCACCTTGACGAACCGGACAATCCGCGAGATCGCCGACCGCCACGGGCGGACTCCTGCGCAGGTGATCGTCCGCTGGCACCTCCAGCACGGCGTCGTCGTGATCCCGAAGTCCGAGCGGGCCGACCGGATCGCCGCGAACGCGCAGGTCGGCGACTTCGCGCTGACCACCGAGGAGATGGACGAGCTCGACGCACTCGGGGACTGAGCCGCGGATGAATCAGGCGACGAGGGTCCAGCGCACCTACCTGACCCTCGTGCTGCTCACGACACTGTCCGCCTCGCTGATCTGGGGCATCAACACGCTGTTCCTGCTCGACGCCGGCCTGAACAACCTCGAGGCGTTCACCGCGAACGCGTTCTACACCGCCGGGATGGTGCTCTTCGAGGTGCCGACCGGTGTTGTCGCAGACCTTCGTGGTCGGCGGGTGTCGTTCCTCCTCGGCGCCGTGACGCTGACCGCCTCGACGCTGCTCTACGTCCTCATGTGGCAGATCAACGCGCCGTTCTGGGGGTGGGCCGTGGTCTCGGTGCTGCTCGGCCTAGGTTTCACGTTCTTCTCCGGCGCCATGGAGGCGTGGCTGGTCGACGCACTGAACCACAGCGGGTACACCGGCGAGCTGGACGCCGTGTTCGGCCGGGGACAGGCGGTGAGCGGCGCGGCGATGCTCGCTGGCTCCATCCTCGGCGGCGTGCTCGCTCAGGCCACCAACCTGGGGGTCCCGTTCCTTGCCCGCGCGGTCCTGCTGGCCCTGACCTTCGGGCTGGCCTTCTTCCTGATGCACGACATCGGCTTCACCCCGACCCGCGGGAAGCGGCCGGGTCCCGAGGTGAAGCGACTCTTCGACGACTCGTTGCACCACGGTCTGGGTCAGCCGGGGGTGCGTTGGGTGATGCTCACGTCGCCGTTCGTCGGTGGCGTCGGGATCTACGCGTTCTACGCGATGCAGCCCTACCTTCTGGAGCTCTACGGCGACGAGGAGGCGTACGGCATCGCCGGCCTCGCCGCCGCCATCGTGGCCGGCGCGCAGATCGTCGGTGGTCTGCTCGCGCCGCGACTGCGCAGCGCGTTTCGACGGCGCACGTCGATGATGCTCGCCATGACCGCAGCCAGCACGCTTGCCCTGCTCCTTGTCGGCGCGGTCCAGCACTTCGCGGCGGTGATCGCCCTGCTCGTGGCGTGGAGCCTGGCGTCCGCCGCGGAGACACCGGTGCGACAGGCGTACCTGAACGCGCTCATCCCCTCGCAGCAGCGCGCCACGGTCCTCTCGTTCGACTCCCTGCTCAGCTCGAGCGGGGGCGTCGTGCTGCAACCCGGGCTGGGCCGGGTGGCGGACGTCTGGGGCTACCCGGTGACCTTCGCCCTCAGCGCCGGCTTCCAGGCCTGTGCCCTGCCCTTCCTCTGGCTGGCGCGGCGCCTCGGCGTCCCGGAGGACGTGGTGACACGGGATCAACCGGTGGCGGAGACGTGACCATGGCGGTGGGGGCGCGCATCCGCCACGCGTCGGTCACCAGCTCGCGGAGCCGGTCGACGTCCACCTCGGCCAGCCGCAACATCACCAATGGCGAGCCGTCGTAGCCCGGCGCGGTGAAGAAGACCTCGGGCTCGCCGAGCAGCAGAGCCTGCTTCTCCGCCTCGTCACCGACGAACAGCACCGCGACGTCGGTCCTGATCACCCGCCGCTTGCCCGGCTGGCGCTCGGGATAGGACCACACGAAGCCCTTGTCAGCCACCCGGAAGTCGAACCCGTCGCTCTCGATCTCCACCACGTCGGGAAGGGCCAGGGCGAGGCGGCGCACGTCGCCGGCGTCAGCCATCGGGACCCATCACGGAGCGCGCCTGCCGCATCCGCCCAGGCTAGAGCCGAGGTCAGACGAGCTCGACGGCACCCAACCCGCGCAACGGCCCTTCGACGACCGATGCGTCGCCTACGACGGTCGTCAGCCGGGTCGCCGGCGCCAGGATCCGCTGCGCGGCCGCGTGCACCTGCTCCGGCGTCACTGCCAGCAGCCGCCGCGGGTGCTCGCGCAGCCATGACACGTCCAGGCCCTCCGCCAGCAGGGCGGTCAGCGTGCCGGCCAGTCCCGCCTGGGTGGAGGTAGACAGCGCCAGGACGCCGACAAGGTGCTGGGCCATCGACCCCAGCTCCTCCTCGGTCGGCGGGAGGCTGACGATCCGGCCCAGCTCGTAGCCCACCTCCACCAGAGCCGGTGCCGTCACCTCGGTCGCGACATCGGCCTGCAGCAAGGTGAACGACGCGCGGCCGTTGTGGTGCAGGGTGCTGCGCGGGCTGTAGGTGTAGCCCTTGTCCTCACGGATGTTCTGCACCAGCCGGGACGAGAACGGTCCGGCGAACACCGCGTTGGCGAGTTCCTGGGCCGGATGGTCCGGGTCCGTCCGCGGCAGGGCGGGGCCGCCGATGCGCAGGTTGGACTGGACCGCACCGGGCCGGTCGACCAGTCGCAGCGGACCCGGCACCATCGCGGGCACCTTCGGCACCGTCGTCGCCGAGCCGTCCGACTCCCATCCCGACAGCGCCCCCTCGACCCGGTCGAGAGCCCGGGCCGGGCTCAGGTCGCCGACCAGCACGAGCAGCGAGCCCTCAGGGACCAGGCGCCGTCGGTGGGCCGAGCGCAGCGACGCCGGCGACACGGCCAGAACCTCGTCCGGCGACGGGTACTCGCGACCGTACGGGTGGCTCCCGAACGCCTGGCGCAGCCAGGTCTCGTCGGCGACGACCCCGGGCTGCGAGAGCCGACGGCCCAGCAGGTCCGCCAGGCGACCGGCCTCCCGCTGCACCTCGTCGCGGGGGTAGGTCGCCTCCGTCAGCACCTCGGCCAGCAGCCCGAGCAGGTCGGCCAGGCCAGGGGCCAGGCACTCACCCGCGAGCACCAGCCGGTCGGCGTCGCTCGACGCGCGCAGGGACCCACCGATCCGCTGCAGGGCGTCGGCGATCTCCGACTGCGACCGGTCGGCCGTGCCGAGCAGCATCGTGTGCTCGAGCAGCCCGGCCTTGGCGAGGTCGGTGTCCCGGCGCACCGCCGTCGGCACCCGCAGCCGGAGGTGCACCACCGGCACGCTGGGCCGCCGGACGGCCACCACCCGCAACCCGCTGGGCAGCACCCGCTCCGCGACCGTCGGGAGCTTGGCCCGGCGCAGCCGGCCCAGGCCCGGGACGCTCCGCGGCGTCTCCACGGCCGTCACGTGGCGCCCGCCACGACATCGATCCGTCCGCGCGCGTCGGGACGCAACGTCCCGGCGGCGGCCCGCACCTGCTCGGGAGTCACCGCGGCGATGAGAGCCGGCAGCTCGCCGACCAGCTCGGCCCGCCCCCGCTGCTGCTCGAAGGCGGCCATCGACAGCGTGCGCGCCAGGACATGATCCTGGCCCTGGAGCAGAGCCGACGCCAGCCGCGCCTGCACCCGCTCCAGCTCGGCGAGCTCCATCCCGGCATCGGCCAGGCGGTCCAGCTCCTCGTCGACCGCGGTGACGACCCGGTCGCCGTCGACGTCGGCCCCGTGGTGCGCCTCGACGACGAAGGCCGTCGGGTTGCGCACGTCGAACGGGTCCTCCATCAGGCCGAGGTGGCTGCCGATGTCGGTCGCGAGCCGGTCGTCGTGGACCAGCCGCCGGCGCAGCCGGGAGGCGTCACCGGTGCTCAGCGTCGACGACAGGACGACGTACGGCAGGTAGGCGTCGAGGTCCGCGGGATCGGGCACCCGCCAGCCCAGCGCGATCGCCGGCGCCGGCGCCTGCGGGTCGACCTGCTCGCCGCGCTTCTCGCGGTCGGGCGGTGGCTCGTCGAAGTCCGGCCGGGCAGGCACGGCGCGAGCCGGTACGTCGCCGAAGTGCCGCTCCACGAGCTGCAGTGCCTCCGCCGGGTCGAGGTCCCCACCGAGCACCAGGACGGCGTTGCCCGGCGCGTAGTAGCGGTCGAAGAAGTCCTGCGCGTCCGCGACCGTCGCGCTCTCCAGGTCCTCGAACCCGCCGTAGCCGTTGTGGGCGTTCGGGAACGTCTCGAACAGCACCGGCGGAAGGGTCAGCCAGGGGAACCCGCCGTAGGGCTGGTTGAGCACGTTGACGCGGATCTCCTCCTTCACCACGGAGATCTGGTTCGCGAGGTTCTCCTCGGTCACCCGGGGCGACCGCATCCGGTCGGCCTCCAGGAACAGGGCGCGCTCCAGGGCATGCGACGGCAGGGCCTCGAAGTAGTTGGTGTAGTCGAGCCGGGTCGAGCCGTTGAGCGTGCCCCCCGAGGACTGCACGTACTTGACGTGCTCCATCTTCTCCAGGGAAGCCGACCCCTGGAACATCAGGTGCTCGAACAGGTGGGCGAAGCCGGTGCGTCCCTCGGGCTCGGAGCGGATGCCGACGTCGTAGTACACCGCGACGGCCACGACCGGCGCCGACCGGTCCGGTGCCAGAACGACGCGCAGGCCGTTGTCGAGCGTCGCGCGCTCCACCGCGTGCGAGGTTGACGGGACGGCGATCGTCGAAGGCATGCGGGCGACCGTACCCCGCCCGCAGCGGCCCGGACGGCTCAGACCCGACGAGCCCCGGTCGCCCCGGCGGCGAACCCGAGCACCAGGGGTGCCACCAGGATCGCGACGACCATGACCGCTTCGGCGACTGCCATCGTCCTTGCCCTCCCCGTGTCGGTGATCTTCTTGTCACCCATCTTCCAGGAGGGGCTACCGGCCGTCCCAGCGGGCGCGGCGCATGTCGACCCGGGTCCCGTCGTCGCGCATCGGCGTCCCCTCCGCACGCTGTGCGGCCAGGCACTCCGTCTCGTGGCCCGGGGGCGGTGACCCGTCGGCGCGGATGACCCGCCACCACGGCAGGTCACCGCCCCCTCGCGACATCACGGCGCCGACCTGGCGCGGCCCGCCCGTGCCGAGGTACTCCGCCACGTCGCCGTAGGACATGACGCGCCCCGGCGGGATCCTGCGCACGACAGCCTGCACCGCCTCGTCGAAGTCCTCCGTCGCCACGACGTCAGCATGCACGTGGCCAGCATGGTGCTAGGCGGAGCGGTCCAGGGCGAACTCAGAGCGTCGGTCGGCGGGAACCAGGCGCGTCAGGTCCCGGTGCCGCTGGAGGTAGGCGCGGACGAACGGGCAGTACGGCAGGACGGCTGCTCCCCGCTCGGCCACCTGCTGCAGCGCTGCACGCACCAGCAGCGAGCCGAGCCCCTTGCCCTCGTACGCGTCGTCGACCTCGGTGTGCACGAACGCGACGCTGCCGCCCTCGAGCTGGTACCTCGCGAAGCCGGCGACCTGACCGTCGACCAGGATCTCGAACCGATGCCTGGCCGGCGCGTCCCGGACCTCGACTGAAGGCTCTGTCATCAGTACGTGGGCAGCGACGGGTCGACCTGGTTGGCCCAGGCGATGACCCCACCGCCGACGTGCACGGCGTCGGAGAACCCTGCCCCCTTGAGCACGGCCAACGTCTCCGCCGACCGCGCCCCCGTCTTGCAGTGCAGCACGACGGGCTTGTCCTGCGGCAGCTCGGCGAGCGCCTCGCCGGAGAGGATGCGGTCCTTGGGGATCAGCGTGGCCCCCGGGATCGACACGATCTCGAACTCGTTGGGCTCGCGGACGTCGACGAGGTAGAAGTCCTTGCCGGCGTCGATCATCTCCTTGAGGTCCTTGACCGAGATCGTGGACCCCCTCGCCGCCTCGGCCGCCTCGTCGCTGATCGTTCCGCAGAACGCGTCGTAGTCGATGAGTCCGGTCTCCAGCGTGATCTGCGGGTCCTTGCCGCAGACCGGGCACTCCGGGTCCTTGCGCACCTGGACGCTGCGGTACTGCATCTCCAGCGCGTCGTAGACCATCAGCCGGCCGACGAGCGGGTCGCCGATACCGGTCAGCAGCTTGATGGCCTCGTTGACCTGGATGGACCCGATCGAGGCACAGAGCACACCGAGCACTCCACCCTCCGCGCAGGACGGCACCATGCCAGGGGGCGGGGGCTCGGGGTAGAGGCAGCGGTAGCACGGCCCGTGCTCCGCCCAGAACACCGACGCCTGGCCGTCGAAGCGGTAGATCGAGCCCCAGACGTAGGGCTTGCCCATCAGGACGGCCGCGTCGTTGACCAGGTACCGGGTCGCGAAGTTGTCGGTGCCGTCGACGATCAGGTCGTACGGCTCGAAGATCTCGAAGACGTTCGTCGAGTCCAGCCGCTCCTCGTGGAGCACGACCTCCACGAACGGGTTGGCCTCCTCGATCGACTCCTTGGCGCTGACCGCCTTCGGCTTCCCGATGTCGGACTGGCCGTGAATGATCTGGCGCTGCAGGTTCGACTCGTCGACGACGTCGAAGTCGATGATGCCGAGAGTCCCGACTCCGGCGGCGGCCAGGTAGAGCAGCGCGGGCGAGCCGAGCCCGCCGGCGCCCACGACGAGCACTTTGGCGTTCTTCAGCCGCTTCTGGCCGGTCATGCCGACGTCGGGGATGATCAGGTGCCGGGAGTACCGGCGGACCTCGTCGACAGTGAGCTCGCTGGCGGGCTCCACGAGGGCGGGCAAGGACACGGTCTGGCCTCCGGGTGACGGAATGCGCTGAACATCTAGTGAACCTGGTCCGCCCCCGTCGGGATTCCCGGGCCCCAGCATGTGGACCCGCACCACCTGTCAGCATGGCGGCGTGGCTCCCGTCGTCGGCATCACCTCCTACGTCGAGCAGGCCAGGTGGGGCGTCTGGGACGTCCCCGCCGCCGTGCTGCCGTTCCGCTACGTCGAGCGGGTGGAGGCCGCAGGTGGCCGCGCGGTGGTCCTCCCGCCGACCGCTGCCACGGGCGACTCCGACGACTCGGTTCTTGACCGCCTCGACGCGGTCGTCTTCGCCGGCGGCGCGGACCTGGACCCCGCCTTGTACGGCGAGGAGCCGCACGCCGAGACGACCGGGCTGCGGCCGGAGCGGGACGCGGCCGAGCTGCCCCTGATGCGCGCGGTCCTCGAGCGGGACCTGCCGACGCTCGGGATCTGCCGGGGCATGCAACTGCTGTCGGTGGTGCGTGGCGGCTCGCTGGTCCAGCACCTGCCCGACGCCGTGGGTCACGAGCGGCACCGGCCGGCCGACGGCGTCTACGGGCTGCACGAGGTGCGGCTCGACCCCGGCAGCCGGGCCCACGACATCCTCGGCGACCGGGTCAGCGTGCCGTCCTACCACCACCAGGGGATCGCGTCGCCCGGCTCGCTGACGGTCACCGGCTGGGCGGACGACGACACCCCCGAGGTGGTCGAGGACCCCGACCGGCGGTTCGTGCTCGGCGTCCTCTGGCACCCGGAGGCGGGCGACGACCTGCGGCTGTTCGAGGCGCTGGTCCGTGCGGTCGGGTGACGCGAGGGTGAAGCCCTACCTGCTGCTGCGGGCCGACGAGCTGGATGCGCAGCGCCCGGACGGGCAGACCGACGACGTGCACTTCACCGAGTCGCTCGCCGCGGCCGTCGTCGAGGACGCCAGCCGGACGGGTGACCTCGTGCTCGACCCGTTCGCCGGCTACGGCACCACCCTCGCCGTCGCGGGGCGCATGGGCCGCCAGGCGGTCGGGGTCGAGCTGCTGGCCGAGCACGTCGCGGTCGCCCGGGCCCGGGCCGGTGACGCCGCGCGGGTGGTCCAGGGCGACGCGCGGCACCTCACCGAGCTCGTGGACGGCCCGGTGGACCTGGTGCTCACCTCGCCGCCGTACATGACGACGGTCGGGCACCCGGAGAACCCGCTCACCGGCTACGCCACCGACGACGGCGACTACCCGACCTACCTCCGCGAGATCTCAGCGGTCTTCGCCCAGGTGGCGACCCTGCTGCGACCGGGCGGGCACGCCGTCGTCAACGTCGCGAACCTGGTGTCCGGTGACAGCGTGACGCCGCTGGCGTGGGACGTCGGCCGGGCTGTCTCGGAGCACCTGAGCTTCCGGGGCGAGACGTTCCTCTGCTGGGACCGGCACCCGCCCGGGCACGCCGGTGACTACCTGCTGTGGTTCCGGCGGGACTGAGCAATGACGCCTACGCTCGGCACCATGTGCCGCAGCATCAAGACCCTCCGCCCGCCGTTCACCGAGGAGGTCGTCGACGACGACCTGCGTGCTGCAGCGCTGCAGTACGTTCGCAAGGTCAGCGGCTTCCGCTCCCCCAGCCCGGCCAACTCCGAGGTGTTCGACCGGGCCGTCGCCGAGGTCACCGACGCGACCCGCGAGCTGCTGTCCGGCCTGCGGGTCGGGGCGCGCGGCTGACTGCCGTAATCAAGAAACTCGGGGTTCAGAGCGGAGTGACGTAGGCGCCGGATATACCGCCGTCCACCACGAAGGTCGAGGCGGTGACGAAGGCGGCGTCGTCACTGGCCAGGAAGGCCACGGCGGCCGCGATCTCCTCCGGCTCGGCGAACCGACCAATCGGGATGTGCACCAGGCGTCTCTCGGCACGCTCCGGGTCCTTGGCGAAGAGCTCCTGGAGCAGCGGGGTGTTGACCGGGCCGGGGCAGAGTGCGTTGACCCGGATCCCCTCGCGGGCGAACTGCACGCCGAGCTCGCGGGACATGGCCAGCACGCCGCCCTTGGAGGCGGTGTAGGAGATTTGTGACGTGGCGGCACCCATCAGGGCCACGAAGGAGGCAGTGTTGATGATCGACCCCTTGCCCTGCCGCTGCATGTGGGGGATCACGAACCGGCAGCAGAGGTAGACCGACGTGAGGTTCACCAGCTGCACCCGCTCCCACGCCGTCAGCCCGGTCTCGAGGATCGAGTCGTCCTCGGGCGGCGAGATACCCGCGTTGTTGAAGGCGATGTCCACTGAGCCGTATGCCTCGACCGTCCGCGCGTAGAGAGCCTCGACCTGGTCCTCGACCGCAACGTCAACCTTCACGAACAGACCCCCGACCTCCTGCGCAGCGGTTGCGCCGGCCTCGTCGTCGTAGTCGGCGCAGACGACGTGAGCGCCTTCCTGGGCCAGCCGACGCGCCGTTGCGAGCCCGATGCCGCTTCCGGCTCCGGTCACGACCGCGACGCGCTCGTGCAGTCGCTCGGTCACGGCACCTCCTCCGTGGCGATGAACACGTTCTTGACCTCGGTGAACGCGTCCAGCGCGTCGGGGCCGAGCTCGCGGCCCAGTCCGGACTGCTTGAATCCACCGAAAGGCGTCCAGTAGCGGACCGACGAGTGCGAGTTGACGCTGAGGTTGCCCGCCTCGACGGCGCGTGAGACGCGAATTGCTCGGCCGAGGTTCTCCGTCCAGATCGAGCCCGACAGGCCGTAGCGTGAGTCGTTGGCGATGCGGACGGCATCGGACTCGTCGTCGAACGGG
>DASVED010000022.1:0-3871 GCA_036380775.1 Actinomycetes bacterium | reverse complement strand
GACAGTTCGTCGGACAACGACAGCGCTCACGCGCTTCGTCCCGGGTGCGGTGTGGGTGTACGCATGGTGAACGGGGGTACGCCGCACCCGGCCGGCGAGCACCGCTCGCCACTGCCCGACCACTCCCCGTCAGAAGGCGTGCGCCATCAGCTCGCCGAACAGCTCCTGCTCGTCGACGTCCAGCCCACGCGCGCGGAACCACCCGCAGATGTTGGTGCAGTCGCGCAGCAGGAAGTCCATGCCGTTCGGGTTGCCGACCAGGTCCACGATCTGCGGAAGGTCGATGACGACCAGCCGCTCGCCCGCGGCGAGGATGTTGTACGCCGACAGGTCGCCGTGGACGATCCCGTCCTGCACCAGGAGGGCCAGGAAGTCGCGCACCTGGTCGTAGTACGACGCCAGCAGCTCCGGTTCGGGACGCGTCTGCGCCAGCCGGGGTGCCGTCTCGCCGTCGACCGTGATCCACTCCATGAGGATCTCGGTGCCGTCGATCTGGACGGGGTAGGGGACCGGGGCGCCGAGCGCGGTGAGGCGCTTGAGCGCGTCCCACTCGGCGATCGCCCACTCGCCGGCCGCGACGATGCGGCCCCAGGTGCTCTTCCGCTTGAGCGCACGCTCGTCACGCGAACGCTTGACGCTGCGCCCCTCGGCGTACGAGGCAGCCCGGTGGAAGCTGCGGTGGTCGCGGTCGCGGTACCGCTTGGCGGCCATCACCACCCCACTCCCGGGGTCGAGCGGGTCGGCGCGCTCGATCAGGAAGACGTCGGCCTCCTTGCCGGTCTTCAGGATGCCGAGCTCGGTGTCGATGGCGCCCCGGGTCTCCACGACCCAGGAGGGCCGTGGTTCGGGGCCACGGCAGAGCGGCTCGACCTCGAACCAGGTGCTCCAGCGTTGGCCGTCGCCGATCTCGTCGTACGTGCGGAACTCGAAGGTGAAGCTGGGGTCGATCCCGTCGAGGGGATCGGCGGGGCCTGAACGGTAGGCGTCAGGCGTCGGCCAGAAGGCCGGGAACTCGGGTTGAGAAGACATTGCTGGGTGTGCTCCAGAGGTGAGAGGAATGGCTTGTCGAGGACAGGCCAAGGGCAGTGATCGACATGTCACGCTCCTCTCTCGTCGGGAGCCCACGCGTTCCGGCGGGCCGTTGGTGAGTGTGACAGGTGC
Organism: Actinomycetes bacterium; assembly: GCA_036380775.1. Taxonomy (GTDB): domain Bacteria; phylum Actinomycetota; class Actinomycetes; order JACCUZ01; family JACCUZ01; genus DASVED01. Next base: position 2,710 of record DASVED010000022.1, on the reverse strand, counting down.
CGCCGCCACCGGCCAAGCCAATTAACGGCGCGTCCTCGGTAGGGTCCCCGGGTGATCTCGACACGGCGCCTGCCCCGGCTGCTGGGTGCGGCCGCCCTGCTGCTCGTCCTCCCGACGGCCCAGCCCCTGGCCCAGGCCGGGGCGGTCGAAGCCGGCGCACGGCAGGCGGCCGTGCGCGGCGCGGCGGGCATCGGTGACCCGTACTTCCCCCTCGACGGCAACGGCGGGATCGACGTCCTGCGGTACCGCATCCACGACACCTACCGCTTCACCGACCGGCACCTGCGCGGGGTGACCCGGATCAGGCTGCGTGCCACCCATGACCTCAAGACGTTCAACCTCGACTTCCTGCTGCCCGTGAACCGGGTGGCCGTGGCCGGCCGCGACGCTGTCTACGACCAGGCGTCGCGTCGCCATGAGCTCGTGATCTCCCCGAAGTCCCCGGTGCGGGCGGGCGAGACGGTCACCGTCGTCGTCGCGTACGGCGGGTTCCCCGAGCGTTACGGCTACCGCGGCGAGCGCAACTGGCTCGCGAGCGACCACGAGGTCGTGGCCATGAACCAGCCGCACATGGCTCCGTGGTGGTTCCCCGCCAACGACCACCCTCTCGACAAGGCGCTGGTCGACATCTCGATCACCGTGCCGCGCGGCAACCAGGTCATCGCCAACGGTCGCCGGGTCTCGCGGTTCGCCGGCCCCGAGACCGCGACGTACCGGTGGCGCGCCGACGAGCCGATGGTGCCGTACCTCGCCTTCTTCGCGGCCGGCCGGTTCGAGGTCTCGGAGGGCACCGAGGACGGCCTGCCCTGGGTGGTCGCCGTCTCGAAGCGGCTCGCCCCGTCGGTGCGGCGGGACTCGATGGAGCTGATGAAGAAGACGCCCGGCGTCGTCGCATGGCTGGAGACCAGGCTCGGCGAGTACCCCTTCGGCCAGACCGGTGGCCTCACCACCAGCCTCCAGCCCGGCTTCGCCCTGGAGAACCAGACCAGGCCGACCTACCCCGTGCTCGGCAACGGCGGCTTGTCCACCGTGGTGCACGAGCTGGCGCACCAGTGGTTCGGCGACTCGGTGGCCGTGCACGGTTGGCGCGACATCTGGCTCAACGAGGGCTTCGCCACCTTCATGGAGGCGGCGTACGCCGAGGCGCACGGCGGCGAGGACGCGCAGCAGTGGCTGCAGTCGACGTGGGAGGCGTTCGGCCAGGGCGACGCGTTCTGGGTGCTGCCGATCGGTGACCCGGGGCCGAGCAACATCTTCGGCTGGCCGGTGTACCTGCGCGGGTCGATGACCCTCCAGGCGCTGCGGCACCGGGTCGGGGAGTCGGCCTTCTGGACCACGCTGCGGACCTGGGCTGCCGACCACGAGGGCGGCAACGGGTCCACCGAGGAGTTCCAGGCGCTCGCCGAGCAGGTGTCGGGCCAGGACCTCGACGCGTTCTTCGAGGCCTGGCTGGTCACCGGCGAGCGGCCCGCGCACACGGCCGCCAACGGCTTCTGAGAGGGTCAGTCGGCCCGGTCGACCCAGTGCCCGGCCCAGCCGCGGCGCAGCACCTTCTCGACCATCCGGGCGTTCAGCCACGCGGTCAGCGACCAGACCACCACCCAGACCAGGCTGACCGGCCACGACAGGGCGTCGGGACCGTGTCCGACCGCGGCGCCGACGGCCAGTGCGGCGTAGAAGCCGACCCACAACGCGACGGGGGTCAACGGGAGGGTGAGCACGACGAGCGCGACGTACCAGGCCCGGCCGTCGGCCATCGTGCTCAGCGCTGCCAGCAGCCCGACGACGGCGACGTAGGTCTGGCCGGCGGACGACAACCGGACGACCGGAAGCGCGACCGGGGTCGTGGGGCTCCCATCGTCCATGCGCCCATGATGACGCGTCGGGCGAAGCGGACCGCGGGTCAGCCGCCCGGTGCGTCCAGGATCCGGATCCGGCCGCCCCGGACGGCCACCGCGTGCCGGACCTCGGTGATCTTCAGCCGCAGAGTCTCGGTCGGCTCGTTTCGGTCGTCCGCGAGCAGCTCGACGCTGACGAATGCGGTCGTCTGTCCCGGCGCGAACACGACGGTGGGGTGGAGGGGCACGAAGTCCCGACCGGCCTTCGCGGTGCCGCTGCGGGTAGAGATCTCGACGACCACGCGGCGCCCGCTCGGGGCCGAGAGGCGGACCTCGGTGAAGCTCAGCCGATGGCCCAGGGTCGGCTCGGTGAACGTCGCCGGGATCACGCGCACGGTCGGGAGGGCCGCGCGGTGGGACATGGCCGGGGTGCTCGGGCTGAGCAGCAGTCCGGTGAGAAGGGCGGCGGCCGCTCCGGACGCCACCATCTCAGTGGCCCCCCAGCAGCGGCGCCATGGCCCGGGCGATCAGGCTCGGGCGTCCGGTGAGACCTTCCTCGGCGTCGGCCAGCCCCATCGCCCGCAGGCCGGCGTTCGCGCCCAGCCAGCGCAACGGCTCGGGCTCCCACTTCCGGGAGCGGTGGCCGACCCACGGCAGCCGGGTCAGGTCGGTGTCGTGCCGGAGCACGAGGTCACGCAGGGTTCGGCCGGCGAGGTTCGTGGTGCTGACGCCGTCGCCGACGTAGCCGCCGGCCCAGCCCAGCCCGGTGGCGCGGTCCAGGCCGACCGAGGCGCACCAGTCGCGCGCGATCCCGAGGGCGCCGCCCCACGTGTGGGTGACCTGCGCGTCCGCCACGGCGGGGAACAGGTCGA